>JALEWR010000004.1 GCA_022783515.1 Prevotella sp. | reverse complement strand
GACATTAACCTCACCCGCCTTAGTAATGGCTTTAAAGCTTGAACCATTTTCATAATTCACAGAGAGATTATACTTACCAACGGCATAGTTAGCCAAGTTCAAAGAGAAAGTCAACTCCTTGGTTTCACCACTCGCAATATCAGCTTGCACACTGGTCAATAAAGTTGACGATAAAGCACCATCTTTATAGATTGCCATTGCAATTTTACCACGATAAGCCCAATTGCTTCGGTTGCCCAAAGTGACAGTAACTTTTTGACTATTGGCTTGTTCTGCAGTAACGTTGACAGTCTTAGTAACGTAAAGGTGAGGACCAACGAGAGAAGGTCTTACGACTAATGAATTGTTATCATTATTATTTCCGTTGTTATTGTCATCATTATTATTGTTGTTATCATCTCCTCCATTGTCAGGAACCACTCTGTCGTCGCCATCAGGATAGAGATATCTCAACATTTCTTGGTCGCGGCTATAGCCACCGCTACCCCCACCAATACCATGACTTCCCGGTTCTAACACATCCAAAAGATACCAACCATTTTGACTTCCGGTCCATCCCCAGTCTACATGCACATAACCTTCAGTGGCAAAACCATCCAATACAAAACAGTGTCCCCCACCACTAGAATAGCCAACATAAACTACGGGGCCGTAATCTCTCATTTCTTCTTTAATATGCTTCAGCCATGTAGTCTTCGTATACTTAGAACGCTTCATCCAAGTGAGGTCGTTTGAATACCCAAAGTTATTAACCAAGGCTGCAGGTGCATTATAAAGATATGCTCCCGAACCACCATCGGCTGCCCGACCATAGGTCATGCTGATACTATAGCCCACATCGCGTAGTAAGCGACCAATGTTATCGGCTTGCAAATCGGTTACATACTCCCATGTCTGGCGGTCGTATCCACTCGAAGAAATGCTCGCTGGCATCTGTGCCCAATTGTAAGGTGCATTCTCTTCTGCATCTTTAGCGTCAAAATCCAATGACAACCAACGTCTTCTCCACCAATAACCACATTCGCCTTTGGGTTTACGAGGCCATTGATGCCATCTCATTACTGTTGCAATAGCCGTAGCCACACATCCTGAAACGGTAGAATAAGTTTCGCCATCATACTTGATATTGGGGCAATACTTATTGAAAGGCCATGACTGTCCCCATGAAATGGTGGCAGGTAATTGCTGTTCTCTATTCCATTTGCTTACCTTCAACAAAGGAGAGATTTCAATATACGACTGCTTAGCTCTTGCCTTTCCTCTTCTGATGCCTGTAAATTTTGTAGAAGGTTTATCACCCATGTTTTGCTTAGCCCATGCAATTTGGCGTGCATACTCATCTAACATCCACTTGACAGAAGTGTTAATCTGCATGTCGTTTTCTGTGATGCTACCCTCATCAGCATAAGCCAAAATGGGTGTTACACGGTCATCACCGGCAACAATAACAAAACCTTCATTACTACCTCTATTGATAACATAATAAAGATTGTCCATTGAACCATCCACAGACAATGATGCCGACTTTCTAGCGGCTTCCATCTTGAGTGGAACTCGACGGGCTGTCGTCTTACTTGATGCAAAGAAATCAGCGGCAAGACGCATCGCTTCTTCTTTGCTCACTTCTTCTGCCGAAGCAGAAAGAAGTGAGATACAGAAGCCTAATAATAAAAATATCTTCTTTTTCATAGGCATATTCAATAGACATTATGGATTATTTATCCCTCTTGCTGTAGTTAACAAGCTGTCCTTTCTTGCTCTTGAATTGCATTTCCTCAACGTGGATATAAGTCTTCACTTTCACCTTACCGCCACTTCTGTCACTATCAAGCACAATATAGGGATTATTACTCTTCCAGAGGTTATACAAAGTTTCAAGTGTTTGCTTGGTCTGCTTGGTTCCATAAGCTTCGGGGAAATGCCCCACATGTTTGTAATCAGCACCGAAAACGATTTCAGATGTAGCTGTAAAGTCATCTAAATCTTGTCCTTCTTTACGCTTCAGTTCGATATATTCATAAGAGGGAGAAGAAGGGAAGTATTCTTTCCATACACGACCTCTATAATTCCATGCATAAGGAGCATTATCAGCGATAACCAAGAAATCTTTCTTTTCGCCATTAATTTTCATCCAAATGGTTCCGGCCAATTCAGATATTTGATCGCGAGGAGCAATAGCAGCAGGATAATCATAGTAAGCATCAAATCGCTTAACAGCCAAACGCATTCTTACGCTACTGAAGTCTTGCACGAAATTACGTTGCGTTACAGTATATTCGGTTGATGTTACGATGCGAGCATTAGCATTGTCGGCAGCATAACGCAAGTTGAAACTGATAGGTTGCATCTGATCCATAGGAACATGTTGATTCAAGAACTTGGTCATTGCCTCCAAACCACCGGTAATGACTTCTGTTTGCTTCTCGCTATCACCACCAACGATGGTCACTCTCATTTCGCTACGAGCCAAGATTCTCTTATAAGTAGATTCCAATTGACCATTCACATCAACTCCTTCAGCACCTTTAATCTTGCTCAAAGCAAACTTAAATGCACCTTCCAAAGCCTTTTCGTCTTCGTCAGAACTCAAAGTGATGAATACCATTCTACCATAATTAATATTAGATATGTACACTGGCTGTGTTTCATCCATATACTTCTTATTAATCTCAGAGAAGATTGTTGGTGATGTCTTAGGAGCATCTGCCGATACGGTATAGAACTTTTGGATACATTGTGCCATCAAGTGGCTCTTCTTATTATTGAAGTCTAAGCCGAAGTTAGCAGCAAAATCACCGATTTGTGTCTTCACCACAGCCCCGAGTTTTGCCATCAATTCTTTTTGGCTATTAATCTTTTCTACGTTCAAAGTGGTCTTAACGGCAGGTTCTTTCCAATTCATGCTAGCCCATTGCTTATACACTTTTTGATAGTCGCTCAAGCGAATATTGTTGATAGTTTGAGCTGTTTCCTTGATTTCCATCGGATTTTCAGGACTCATACTGATGCTAAATGTAACATCGCCCACCTTACAATTAGAAATCATAGCGTATGTACCGTCAGCAATAGACGAACCTTTCAACACACAACCTGGATAAATAATATCCGCTGCGGGATCAAAAAGGATAGTTTCATCGAAAGCGGCCTTCAAGCGATAAGTCTTGGTTTGTGAAGACCAATAACCGGGAATACCATTCAATACTTCATAAGTATCATTGTCAACTGTAGTTGGCGCACCCACTTCCATTGGTTCTCTACTTGTTGTTCCATTATCCGGCGTACCGGCGGGGATTGTTCCTGCAGGAATACTCAATCCTTTTACATACGCATGAAGAGCTTCACCGGTTAGAATATCCGGATCTTTTGTGGTTTCTTCAGATGTACTTTCAGATTTAACAGGGTCTGGAGTAATAATCTCATTCATTGCGTTCTTACTACAACCAACGAGTAACAAAGCTGAAAAGGCTGTTGCAGCCGACAAATAAAAAATTTTACCTTTCATAAAAGTTGAGTTTTTTTTTAATAAATATAGATTGTTCTGTAAATTTCATTTTAAGGGAATATCTGTTAACATTTATCATTTATCATCAGCTCACTAAAGGTCTTTTTGATTGACAAAAAACAGATTATAAAAAGCTATTTCACGATAACTTTTCTTCATTACCAACTAAGTGTTTCAAGTATAACTTAAGACACAACGCCAATAAAACGGCTATAAAAGTACTAAATTTGCAAAAAACACAATAAAAAAAACTTTATTTTAACTAAAGTTAACCTTAAAAAGTAGTACCAAAAAGAATGAACCCTGGATACTCATCCTTACTCAAAAACAAAAACATCTACACCTTTAAATTGACACTTACAACTATTTCCATATACCAAAATAATAATAATATATAGAAAAAAGCACCCCCATGAACGCCATCAAGGAGATATTATCCCTAAAGACCAATTAAAGTATGCAGAATTCTCACCATGTTATTGCATAGTTATACATCTAATTACACTACCATTTACCATCAATTTCATCCGAAAATACCATCGACAAGCTACGCCCATATTTCTGTTCCAACTGTCGGATACTATTGATGGTCTTCGCCATCAATTCTTTATAGGCTTCGCTTTGTGCATCAAAGGGGCGATGTGCCAGAACATTCTTGATGGGTTTCCACTCTTTTATAAAAGTGTGTGTATCGGCATGGAAGAATGCTTCACTCAACCGCTGCCAAATATAATCGACAGTTTGTTCGGTGGGATGCAGCATATCGGGCTGATAAAAACGATAATCGCGTAATTCATCGTTCACTATCTCGTAAGCAGGAAAATAAACCATGCGGTCGGAATACTTACTCACAACTCTGTCGGCAGCCAACAAGAGCGTGGCTTTCGATAGTTGACTACCATGAAAACCATACTTGGCATAGCGTATAGGACTCACCGTTATAATCACCTTCACCGATGGATTTCGCTCTATTAAGATATCAACGGATCGCGACAGATAGTCCACGCATTCGTCAATCGTCAAACTACGCTCCTCGAAAAGATGAGCAGGACGCTTCCTGCAGTTGTCGACAATCTCGCCACTCGACTTCAACAGATACATGCGGTTGGTTCCTAACGTCATAACAGCCACATTGGGGCTTTCACCACAACGCTCCACCGTGTGCCAAATACTGGCAGGATTATACATCACCCCATAGGGATTGACCACAGCCTCAAACTTCTCTTCCAAGAATTTACGTCCGATATGGTCGGCAAAACATGAACCAACAAACAACATTCGCTCAAAAGGAGGAATGCTAAAAGGAGCGGAATCAATCTTTACCGGTGTGCGAAATTCCATCATCGACTATGCCTCCTTCACCATTTCTCGGGCTTTTTCCAAGGCTATATCAATATGACTACAGATATTCTCTTCGCCCACCAAATCATTAAAACCTGCTTTTCGTAGAGTTTCATGTACCTTCGGAATAACTCCGGAGAGTACAATCCGAATGCCTTCCTTACGACTCATCTCGCAGAGAACAGTGAGGTTGTGACTACCGGTAGAATCGACAAAAGGTACTTTTCTCATGCGGATGATGCGAACCTTGGGTCTTTCGCCCACCAATGCCATGATTTCTTCAAATTTATTTCCGGCTCCGAAGAAGTAGGGACCATTAATTTCGTACACCTCAACTCCCTTGGGGATGATGAGATTTTCTTCCACATGGTGGATATCAGTATCTTCGTTGGGGTCTATCTCATCGAGAATAACATGCACGTCGGTTGCCTCTGTCATTCGTTTCATAAAGAGCAGACAGGCAATAACGAGCCCTACTTCGATAGCAATGGTCAGATCGAAGACGACAGTTAGGAAGAAAGTGATGAGCAAGACGATGACATCCGACTTAGGCGACTTCATCAATGCCTTGAACGTACGCCATCCGCTCATACCATACGACACCACTATCAGTACACCTGCGAGGCATGCCATGGGGATGTATTGTGCCAAAGGCATGAGAAAAAGGAAGATGAGCAACAGCACCACAGCATGAACAATGCCTGCCATAGGTGTGCGACCGCCGTTGTTGATATTGGTCATGGTACGGGCAATGGCACCTGTTGCGGGTATTCCTCCAAAGAGTGGAGTGATGATATTGGCAATTCCCTGTCCCACGAGTTCGGCATTAGAATCGTGCTTATCACCGCTTGCACCATCGGCAACCGTAGCCGAGAGCAACGACTCGATAGCTCCCAAAACTGCAATAGTGATGGCCGGAGCCACCAAACTCTTTACGACCTCCCATGTAATGGCCGGCACCTGTGCTTCGGGTAGCATCGCCTTGATGGTAAAATGGTCACCAATGGTTTCTATCGAGTTGACCCCTGCATAGGTTTTCAACAGCCACACGCCTACCGTCAACACTACAATGGCGATGAGCGAACCAGGGATTTTCTTACTGAAACGTGGGGTTACGACAATGATTAAGATACTTAACACACCCACAACCACACTCGCCCAGTTAATGGTATCTGCCGCCTGAAAATACGCAATCCATTTTTCTACAAAATCGGCCGGAACCTTTGCCATCTCCAAACCAAAGAGATCTTTCATCTGGGTGGTAAAAATGGTTACGGCAATACCTGCCGTAAAGCCCACCACAATGGGATAAGGTATATATTTAATGATGGTTCCGAGTTTAAACATGCCCAACAACACCAAGAATACGCCTGCCATCATCGTGGCAATCATCAGTCCGCTAAAGCCATATTGCTGAATGATGCCGTAGACAATAACGATGAAGGCCCCGGTAGGACCGCCAATCTGCACCTTACTACCACCAAAGACCGAGATAAGAAAACCGGCAACGATAGCTGTGACTATACCTTTTTCAGGACTCACACCCGAAGCAATGCCAAAGGCAATGGCTAAGGGCAAGGCCACAATACCCACAATAAGTCCTGCCATAAGGTCGGACATAAAGGTGGAACGCTGATAGTTTTTGATGGTTTTTAAAAAGGGAGGATAATAAGCTAATGGTTTCATTGTCAAGTTATTTTGATGCAAAGTTAGCGGGAGTTTACAGGAATTGGCTATCTGCAAGGGTGAAGTTAACGGACAAATGCACCACTTTACCACTGTCCGTTAACTCCCGTCCCACGACTGTTAACTCCCACAAACTCCCGAATTCTTTCCTCTTATTACTTAATTTAAACGTTTCTTATACTGTCGACCCCCTAAGAAAAGGACGACTAACACCAACAGACCGAAGGCAATGTAAGCCACCATCTCGGTTGTATCCACTGATGTGGGTTTGAAGGTGAGTATCACTTCGTGCTTGCCGGGTTTGATACGGATGGCACGAAGGATATAGTTGACACGAGCTACATCCACTGCTTCACCGTCGACTGTTGCTGTCCAACCCGGATAATACACCTCAGAGAAGACCAAAATGCCACCCTTCCCTGTGTTTACATCGTAAACCAAACGGTTGGGTTCATAAGTTTTAAGCTGCACCAGCGACGTTTCGTCTTGCTCCACAGCGTCGCCCAAAATGTCCTTAAACTTATTGTCAGCCACAGCTTCATAGCGTGGATGTATCTTGCCTACACCCGCCAACTCTTCGTTGGCATTCGCCACATAACTGATTTTATCTACCAGCCAAGCGTTACCCAAGTTGTATGGATTGCGAATAGGTACGGTCGTACCGCCTTGCAAAGGCATGATAAAATATTTGGCGTTGAGCATATTCAGCACCGGATAAATGCTGTCGCCTGCCACCTTAGTCATATCGCCCGACGCCTCGGCTATGGCCGGCATCAACTTTTGCATTTCGGGGGCGATATAAGCCTCAATCATCTCCTGGTAACGACGCAACTTGGCAGCATGATATCCACCGATACTCTTATGATAATAAGATGTTTCGTTCTCGTTAAAGGTATTTGTTGACAAGTTCAACACACGATAGCTCAAGTCTTTATCCATCAATATCTGCTTGTCGGCAGGTGTCATGGCAGGGGGAGTGTCACGCACACTTGCCTCCACAAACATGCCGTCGTTGAGATAGCGTTTGTTGATTTGCCACATATCGACCAAACATAGCAGGGTCATTGCCACCACCATGTACTCGGCTTTCAGCTTTTCATACTTATAGAGCATGAGCAAAAGCATGCCAAAGACAATGATCCAGAACGACCGCCAACAGTCGGCAGTGAAGATGGCTTGACGGACAGAGCGAAGATTTGCCAATAAAGGGTTGAGCTGTTCGGCAGGAATCTGCTGCAACTGGTGCATCTCCATATTAGAAACAAAATCGGAGAAGAACACCGAAGGCATCAAAGCAAAAAGCAGGGCAAAACCTGCCGTCAGTCCGAATCCGGCATATACATATTTAATTTTATCGGTCAGTACCTCCGGTTCGTCCACTATCTTCTTCAAAGCGAGCATCGCCAAAAGAGGGATGGTAAATTCTGCCACCACCAAAATAGATGCCACAGTGCGGAATTTGGCGTACAATGGCACATAGTCAATAAAGAAGTCGGTCAGCCCCATGAAGTTTTTACCCCACGAAAGGAGGATGGAGAGAACGGTAGCCGCCAACAACGCCCACTTCATAGGACCTTTCACTATAAAGACTCCTAAGACAAAGAGCATCAGGACGAAGGCTCCCACATAGACAGGGCCGCTCGTCATGGGTTGGTTTCCCCAATACTGTCCCAACTGTTCGTAAATAAAGAGATAATTGGGATCGGCTTTTTCTTGTGTAATGGCATTTTGAGCCATTGGCACCGAAGCTCCTCCTTTGGCGTTGGGAATGAGCAATGTCCATGTTTCGTCTATGCCATAACTCCATTGAGTGATATAGTCGCGTTCCAAACCGCTACTGGTTTGGTTGGCAGAATTAGGTTTCACCAGTTCACTCTTGCCACGCATCGACTCCTTACCATATTCCCATGTGTGGTAAAGGTTGGAAAGGTTGATGCACAAGCCCAACACTGCTCCCACTCCACAAGCCAAGGTGGCTCGCACAAAACGTTTCATCTGCTTTTCGCGAACAGCCTCAACAGCGTATGCAATGACCATAAAGAGGATGGGAATAAGGAAATAATAGGTCATCTGAACGTGGTTGGCATTAATCTCAAAAGCCGTAAAAATGCCGGTAACCACCAAGCCCGGCAGGAACTTACCCCGATAAGCCAATACCACACCTGCTATCAATGGCGGCAGATAAGCCAACGCCATAACCTTCCAAATATGTCCGGCAGCGATGATGATAAAGAAATAACTGGAGAACGCCCATATCACCGATCCTAACACTGCCAATGAGTGGCGGAAATCGAAGGCTCGCAACAGGATATAGAAACCTAAGAGATAAACAAATACATACCACACATTGTCGGGCAACCAAAGATGATAAGCCCCTATGGCTTGTTTCAAAACTCCTCCACTCTGATAGGAGGGAGAACTCTGATAGGTGGGCATACCACTAAAAACAGCATTAGTCCAACGCGATGTTTCGCCTGTTTTCTCTCGATGCAACTTGGTTTCTTGTCCCAATCCACGCCCTGCTGCGGTGTCGTGTTGATACAAGATGCGACCGTCTAAGGTTGCCGGTAGAAAGTAGGCATACGAGATAATGGCAAAAATAACGACTGCCACCACATCGAGCAAATATTTCTTCAAGTATTCCATAGCTATGTGTAAATATTTATTTTTCAGCACAAAAGTAATAAAAAAACCTTGGATAGTATATACAATGCCATAAGTAATCCATGAATAGGGGGTTAAACTGCACTTTTGATACTAGAAGCAGGCTTTTTCACATATTTTATTTGTAATATTGCACACACAATAAGTTTGTTACCAACTTGACAACCCAATGTTGATAACATATTATTTTTTCTAAAACTTATAGAGGAATGACATTCAAAGAGTTTATTGAGACGATTCGGCAGATTACTACTTATCAAAGTAAAATGAACAAAAGCTACCAAATGGTAAATGCCGACAATGAGTTTTTAATCCTAAAAGATATCAAGACTGAAGCCGAATTTAAAGTTGAAGCCCCAAAGCTTTACACGGCATTGAAGGAGTTGGGATTTTATCAATGTACCATTTCCGCCCTCAAACCCTATGTAGGTGCAAAGGCAGTTCCTGTCTGTGCAGCTCTCATCTACCATCTAACAAGCTCTGAGCTAATGCAAAGTACCCTATCGCAAATGTCAGACATCATGAGCCTTATATCACAGCAGAAAAGATAGGAAGAAATGAACCTTGTCCTTGTGGAAGCGGTAAAAAATACAAGAAATGCTGCGGAAGTTCCAACTGACAAGGCTTAGTTTGAACTTCATCGAACTAAATAAACGATACGATGGAGTTGGGATAACAGAATGAAATGTTTATCACTTTATTTTTCACTCCCAACTGACTCCCAACAAATCCTTATGAACTCTCACAAAAAGAAATAATAAATACAAACAAATAATGAAGATAGGTGTTATCGTAGCTATGAACAAAGAGTTTGTACAACTCACGTCATTGCTAACAGAAAGCAGAGAAGAAGAAAAGTTTGGAAAGAAGTTTGTCCGTGGCACAATTGGACAAAACGAAATAATCATGCAACAATGCGGTATAGGAAAGGTGAACAGTGCAGTGGGTGCTGTGGAGATGATTCACGCTTATCAACCCGACTTGATTGTATCGACGGGTGTGGCCGGCGGGGCTGACGCAGAGATGTCGCCCCTGGATGTGGTGGTGGGTACATGCTATGCCTATCACGACCTTTATTGTGGCGACGATGTGGCGTATGGCCAATTGCCTGGTTTGCCGGCACAATTTCACACCCAACAACAGTTTGTTGACGCAGCTCTACAAATCGATACAGAGTTGAATGTTTATTCGGGCATGATTGTCAGCGGCGACTGGTTTGTCGACTCGCAGGATAAAATGCGGTCTATCCTCGCCCACTTCCCCGAAGCAAAAGGTGTAGACATGGAGAGCTGCTCCATCGCTCACACCTGTCATCTCTACAACATTCCTTTTGTCAGCTTCCGTATCATCAGCGATGTGCCGCTAAAAGACCACAAGGCGTCGCAGTATTTCGACTTTTGGGAACGCATGGCGAATGGAAGTTTTGAGGTAACAAGGAGTTTTTTGGAAAAGTTATGACCTCCTCTTGCCCCTCCCTAAGAGAGGGGACGTGTGCGAAAGGCGGGGGATATAACAAACTATATTTATCAACAAATCAATCAAAGAAAAAGAAACACAATGGAAAAGATACCGAGCTTTACAATAAACCACCTCACATTGAAGCGTGGTATTTATGTTAGTAGACAAGACAAGGTGGGCAATGAGGTGGTAACAACCTTCGATGTCCGCATGAAAGAACCCAATAATGAACCCACTTTGCACCAAGGTTCGATACACAGCATCGAACATCTGGCTGCCACTTTTCTTCGTAACGACGAGGAATGGAAAGACCGCATCATTTATTGGGGGCCTATGGGTTGCCTCACCGGCAATTATCTCATTGTCAAAGGCAACCTCACATCGGCTGATGTACTCGACTTGATGCGACGCACTTTCCGCTTTATCGCCGACTATGAAGGTGAAATCCCCGGGGCAACACCCAAAGACTGCGGAAATTATCTGCTGCAAGATCTGCCCATGGCACGATGGGAAGCACGCAAATACTTAGAAGAGGTGTTGGAAAAGATGACCGACGAGAACCTGCATTATCCGCTTTAAGAAGGTGTAACAAACAGAGGCAGAAACATAGAATAGCCGACAATGACAAGAAAAAAGCAAAGGAAAACAAGAAAAAGCAGTTCGAAGAAAGACTGGAAACTCATCGGTTCCGTCTTTCTTCAGTTGGCTTTTTATCTTTTCCTCATTCCATTGATTTATACCATTTGCATCTTTGCCTTGAAACAGGGAGGCTTATTGCAAGAGGTGAAGATGGATATCATCCAGTTCTTTATACCCGGCTTTATTGCACTTTTAGCGGTATTTTTCCTCAATCGTTTTCTTCTCTATTTCGCAAACGAGCGGCTACGCGGTTTTATTCAGCTTATCTTAGGGCTATGTGTGTGGATGATGTGTATCAATGGCGTACTCTCTGTCTATCGCTCCACTGCCACACAAACTCACGTTCAACGGTTGAGCGAAGCCTCTCAAAAACAATATCCCGACTATATCCATCTGCAACAAATTGACGCCGACACCTCTCGCCTCGCCCTGCATGCCATGCACGAACTTATCAGCAAACGCCATGGGGCAGACATTAAATTTGAGATGTTTGTGGCATATCCGGTAAAAGGCTACCCCCAACTATACTATGGATATTCCTTTCAAGAAACTCACGATTATACATTCATGAGCGAAGAGCGAATGAGAAAGTTATATGGAGAGTTTATTCTGCGTTCGATGCGACGCATACCTCATCACGCCTACAACCAAGCATCGGTGCTACAACGCCTTCAACCTTCCAATGAGCGTGAGCAATATCTGCAGGCTCTACAAAACGAAGGCATGATTTTTTCGAATCCCGACAATATTGTGATATATACCCGGACCACCGACAACGCCTTTCCCTCATACAGTCAAAACATCCTTTACGCTCTTTTGGAATACGGCATCTGCCTTGTTCTGTTGGGCTTATTTTTCGTTTTTGCTCCTTTCAACAAAAGAAGCAGACAAGAAAATCAAGAAGAAAACAAGAAAGAATATCAAGAGTGGAAAGCCTTTTTGCTCAACAGGCAACACCTCCCCATCACTCTGCCTGCCGTCATCATCATCCTCCACTTTATCGTGATGACACTCTCGGGTGTTCATCCTATGGCATCGCAGAGCGAACAACTGCTGCAATGGGGAGCGAGCAATGCCGAGATGGTGTGGCAAGAAAGTCGATGGTGGACACTCATCACCTCCATTTTCACCCATGCAGGCTTGCCACACATCGCGGGGAATGTCATCATGTACGCTTTGGCAGTCTTCTTCTTGCTTCCCCTTCTTCGTCCACGACAAATATTGTTAGTATTCCTCCTTTCGGGCTTTGTGGGTGCCTTGGCTTGTTCTTTGTTCACCT
>JALEWR010000002.1 GCA_022783515.1 Prevotella sp. | reverse complement strand
GAATCACGATTACGATGTGTTGATTTCTACCTCCATCATCGAGAATGGTATTGACGTGAGCAATGCCAATACCATCATTATTAATGCCGCTCATAAGGTGGGATTGTCAGACCTTCATCAGATGAGAGGTCGCGTTGGTCGAAGCAACCGAAAGGCTTTCTGCTATCTCTTGGCACCGCCTAAGTCGGTTTTAAGTCCGGATGCACGCCGTCGTTTGGAGGCTTTGGAAAACTTCTCCGAGTTGGGTAGCGGCTTCAATATTGCCATGCAAGACCTTGACATACGCGGAGCCGGCAACCTGTTGGGAGCCGAGCAGAGTGGGTTTATGGAAGATTTGGGTTATGAAACCTATCAGAAAATCCTCACCCAAGCCGTGATGGAGCTACGCAACGAGGAGTTTACCGACCTTTACGAAGAGTCGATTGAGGCAGGAGAAGACATTTCCGGTGCCGACTTTGTGGACGATTGTGCCATCGAGAGCGATTTGGAAATGTATTTCCCCGATAACTATGTGCCGGGCAGTAGCGAGCGAATGTTGCTCTATCGTGAGTTGGACAATATCGAAAACGACCGAGAACTTGATGCTTATCGCCAACGATTGGTCGACCGTTTCGGACCTATCCCAACCGAAGGACACGAGTTGATGCAGGTGGTAGCACTCCGCCGCTTGGGCAAACGCTTGGGATGCGAGAAGATTATGCTTAAACAAGGACGTATGACCCTACAATTTGTAAGTAATCCCATGAGTGCTTACTATAAGAGCAAGGCGTTCGACAGCATCCTGCAATTTATCGGAAGAAACGCCCGTCGATGTGACTTGAAGGAAGTAAAGGGGCGTCGTATGCTGCACATCACGCAGGTTGGCAGTGTGGAAGAAGGCGTAAAAGTGTTGAGGATGATAGAAAATGAATAAGTCGGTTCGGAATAACCCGAACCGACTTAACTTGTTCATTTGTCCAAGACAAGACTAATAGCTTACAAACTCAAACTTCTGAGTGTTGGCCTTTTTGCTTATTCCCATATCAAGAAGTTTTGTCATGGGGAAATGCTTGTAGTTTTTACTCAATAAGATGAATCGCCCTTTCTTCTTATTGCCTACCACTCGTATCGGTACAGCAGCGTAGAAGTCGCTTTTTAGATAGTTGACCTTGAGGTTGAAAGGCAAGTTAAAAGGCAATGAGAATACGCAATATAAACGCTCTTCTGCTATATTCTTGATAAGAGTGGAGTCGTATCGGGCAATGTAGTCAGGATATCCGTCACGAGTATAAAATGCTCCTGCCACATGATTTTGGGGGATGAAGAATGTGTGAGATTGTTTCATGTCTTCTAATTCTCGTCTGTCTACTGGGTTAATCATACGAGCCGATTTTCCTGTCATTCGCTCTTTATCTAATTGAATGGGATATCTTACACCCCTTATTCGCATCAATTCTTCCAAGTCTTTTGTAAATAGCCGGATAAAAGGCATCCCCTTTATATATGAATAATCCACAATGCTGCCTTTTTGAGCCATATATGCCTTGACTGTTTGTTGATATACATTCCATTTTTGATGCGACTCGTACATGACCAAACCGTAGAAAACGATGAAGGATGCACCCAAAATATATAACCAGGATAGTGGATGGTTGGGTTGTTTCACCATTAAATGGTTCCATAGACGTATGCTTAATAACATTGAAAAGGCTTCTGTGGCAAACAATGCTCTTCCTCCTTCACCCGAAATGATAGCCGGTAGAAGACTGAAAAGCAAGCATTGAAAGTAGAATGCGTTGCCTTGGATAAATGATTTGAATATCGCTCTTTTGCGGATATACACAAAAAGAAGGAAACAAGCGAGAAGAACGAAGAAATGGAAAGATAGGAAAATTCTGGTGGTGTGATGCAGAAAGCTCATTGCTGTGAACGTTTCGTTGGCAACAATGGCTCTACCAATCATTGAAGGCGAGAAGATAGCAATGACGCTTCCTGTCAAATACCCTCCGGCAAGCCAGTGTTGTCTCTGGCCCAGCTTAGGAGAATAGGGAAGTAATTGGGGATATAGGAAGGCGTGAACATAGGAAACAAGCAATGCACCTGATATAGTTACGGCGAACATTTCATGAAATAGGGCTGCCATCATTCCACCAAGGGCAAATAAGGGATAGGCCTTTGAAGGAATGAATGAGAGTCGGGTGTTGGTGCTATGGAAAAAATAGAGAAATGAGAGGGTTGCCACAAAACTCCAAAGGTAGTTGATGCCACCTGCCATCCAATAAAAAAGACTACTTCCATCGTTGGATAAGAGGAATGTACCAATGGTCAACCATATCAAAGTGGGTAAGTGATGGTCGGCGTCTTGAGGCTTGCAAAACTTGTAACCTAATGCTAATAAAACGATAAAGAATATTGTATTGACAATGTTAAACGCTTGTTCGCCTGCCAATGTAGGGAAGAAATGGCAGAAGAACGAACTTGGCATTCGTCCACAGATATATGAGTAATCATCAACAACGGCTTGTAGAATGTCTTTTAATGACGATATATGTATATGCGGTTGAAATAGATTATATTTGGAAAGTATATCATCCCCATAGAATGGAACTATCATATTCATACCGTAAAAGGCGAGAATGCTGGTGAGGATAATGCCGTAGAAGGTGTAAATCTGACTCTTTTTCATTGTCTGTCAAGTGGTATTGCAACTTGAAGGATTGCAGTTGTTGTTAGTGGGACAATCAGTTTGTTTCGCAACAACAAAGTTATGCTTTTGCCTTTATATATTTAAGAGGTCTGTAAAATATTTTTAGGAAGACTATAAAAGATATGATAATGATGCCGATTTTTATGCTTTTTCCGAGCTATGGGAATGCCGTAAATATAAAAACGCGGATGTTCACCGAACGAAACATCCGCGTTTGTCATTGTATATATTGGTCTTTTAGCCTTAAAGAATTGTGGCTTGTTATTGCAAAATCTTGGGAAGAGCGTCCAAACTCTTGGCAATATCCTCGTCGCTCAAATCGTAGTTGCGGAGGTCACCGCGTATATAACTGTCGTAAGCTGTCATATCGATGAGACCGTGTCCGGACAAGTTGAAGAGCAATACTTGCTCCTCGCCTGTTTCTTTGCATTTCAATGCCTCGCGGATAGTGGCCGCAATGGCGTGGCAACTCTCGGGTGCGGGGATGATACCTTCGGTGCGTGCGAAGAGAATACCGGCCTCAAAACTTTCCAGTTGAGGAATGTCGACACCCTTCATCAGTCCGTCTTTCAACAACTGAGAGATGATAACGCCGGCACCATGATAACGGAGTCCGCCGGCATGTATATTGGCAGGCTTGAAATCGTGTCCCAAAGTGTACATCGGAAGCAAAGGAGTATAACCCGCTTCGTCACCGAAATCGTATTCAAACTTACCTCTTGTGAGCTTTGGACAGCTTGCAGGCTCGGCAGCGATAAACTCGGTCTTCTTGCCCTCTAAGAGGTTATGACGCATAAAGGGGAAAGCGATACCGCCGAAGTTGCTGCCACCTCCGAAACATGCAATCACCTTATCGGGATATTCACCGGCCATTTCCATCTGCTTCTCAGCTTCCAAACCAATCACTGTTTGATGCAAAGCCACATGGTTGAGTACCGAGCCCAAAGCGTATTTACAGTTGGGTGTGGTGGTTGCCAACTCGATAGCTTCGGATATGGCTGTACCTAATGTTCCTTGGTGGTTAGGTTCGCGGGTGATGATGTCTTTACCGGCACGGGTAGAAAGTGAAGGAGAACCCTCGACGGTAGCACCAAATGTACGCATGATACTACTACGATAGGGTTTTTGTTGCATCGAAATCTTTACTTGATATACGGCAGCTTCCAAGCCATAAACACTCGCTGCATAACTCAAAGCGGCACCCCACTGACCGGCACCAGTCTCGGTTGTGATGTTGGTTGTTCCTTCTTGCTTGCAGTAGTAGCATTGAGGAATGGCGGAGTTGACCTTATGTGAGCCAAGTGGATTGGTACTTTCGTTCTTAAAATAGATATGTGCGGGTGTACCCAATGCCTCTTCCAGAGCGTAAGCACGCACCAAAGGAGTGGAACGATAGAACTTATACTTCTCTTGAACCTCCTCGGGTATGTCTATCCAGGCATTGGTTGTGTCTAATTCTTGTTTAGAACATTCCTTGCTAAAGATATGTGCAAGGTCGTCTACTGTTAAGGGCTTCTTGGTTCCCGGATGCAGGGGAGGTAAGGGCTTTGTGGTCATATCAGCTTGAATGTTATACCATTGTGTGGGCAATTCGTTTTCGGCCAATATGAATTTCTTTTGTTTACTCATAATTAAATATTGGATTTTATCTCTTTTTCAAACTATACAAAGGTACGAAAAACAAATGAGAGAGTAGAAGTAAGGTATGATTTTTTGTACCTTTGCAGATGATTATGGCTATCATTGTAACAATATTAGTTTATTTTTCGGTGTTGCTGGCATTCAGCAAAATCACTGCTCGTCGTGCCGATAATGCCACGTTCTATCTCGCCGACAGGCGTTCGCCGTGGTATATGGTGGCATTTGGTATGGTGGGTGCATCCATCTCGGGTGTTACCTTTGTGTCGGTTCCGGGCATGGTCAATAAGATTGATATGACCTATCTGCAAACCTGTTTAGGCTTTATCTTAGGTTATTTTGCGGTGGCGTTTGTCTTATTGCCCATCTATTATAAGCTCCATCTCACCAGTATCTATTCTTACCTGCAACAGCGGTTGGGTGGTGGAGCCTACAAAACAGGTGCCTGGTTTTTCCTCTTGTCGAAGATGGCAGGTATGGTGGTGCGGTTTTATGTGGTGTGCATGATTTTGCAGCGTTTTGTTCTCGACCGGTTTGGTGTACCGTTTGTCATCACTACTTTGGTGATGGTGGGTTTGATATGGCTCTATACACATCGAGGCGGTGTAAAAACCTTGGTTTGGACCGATAGTTTTCAAACCTTTTGCATGTTTGCTTCTCTCATTTTGATTATCTGGCAAGTCATCAACGCCTTGGATATGTCGGTGATTGAGGCAGTTCAAACTGTGGTTAACGATAGTAGGAGTAAGGTGTTTGTAATGGACGATTGGGTCTCCAGGCAAAACTTTTGGAAACAGTTGTTCAGCGGTATGTTTATCGTGATTGTGATGACAGGTCTTGATCAGGATATGATGCAGAAAAATTTAACTTGCAAGAACCTGCATGAAGCACAAAAAGATATGTGTAGTTATGGTTTTGCCTTTGTGCCTGCCAATCTTCTTTTCTTGTTTTTGGGTGTCTTGTTGTCGATGTTGGCAGTGCAGAAAGGCATGGAGATACCCACATCCGGCGATGAACTCTTGCCCATGTTTGCAGCTAGTGGCGAGTTGGGAACGATGGTTGTTATCCTTTTTACCATAGGTATTGTGGCGGCATCGTTTAGTAGTGCCGACTCGGCTCTTACGGCTTTGACCACTATTTTTTGTGTGGACATATGTGAAAAGACCGATGATGAGCAGTTGCGTAAGCGTGTACACTTAGGTATGGCCTTGCTCTTTGCCCTTCTTATCTTGGTCTTCCGCTCTGTCAACTCCACCTCTGTCATCGATGCCATCTATATTCTTTGCTCTTATACCTATGGGCCTTTGCTCGGACTTTTTGCCTTCGGACTGTTTACAAGAAGAAGCGTAAGAAACAGATGGGTGCCTTATGTTGCTGTTGCCGCACCGCTCGTATGCTATGGTCTTGACCACCTTTCACGGCATTTTCTTGGTTATCAATTTGGTTACGAACTACTTATGCTCAACGGAATGCTCACCTTCTCCGGACTATGGATTATGGGCAAGCCATGTGCAGACCTGCAACGTAGCCGGTAGTCCATGCTGCTTGCAGGTTAAAACCTCCTGTGATGGCATCAATATCCAATACTTCACCGGCAAAAAAGAGGTGGGGTACGACCTTGCTTTCTAAGGTGTTGAGGCTGATATTGCTCAGGGCGATACCTCCACAGGTCACAAATTCGTCTTTATAAGCACCCTTCCCACTCACTTGGTAGAGGTCGTTGGTGAGTGTTTCCACAAGTTTGTGCAAACCTTTCTTACCCAATTCGTCCCATCGTTTGGTCGTTTCCAAACCTGTTTTCTCCAAAATATAAACCCACATGCGATGGGTGAGTGGGGAAGGAGCAATGCTGCCTAATTGTTTTTTGCCATGACTGACAAGCATGGAGTTAATCTCTTCTTCCACCATTGCGACTTTATGATTACCCATCCAGTTGATGGCAAGTGGAAAATGATAGTCGTTTTCGTTGACATGACGTGCTGCATACGAAGACAATTTGAGGATGGCAGGTCCGCTGACGCCCCAATGGGTGATGAGCAAAGGCCCTGAAGCACGCAGCTTGGTACCGGGAATAGATGCCGTGGCATCCTCAATGACAATACCCATAAGATTTCTCAATGCCTTGTCTTCAATGTTGAAAGTGAAGAGAGAGGGTACGGGTTGGACAATCTCATGTCCCAATCGGGCGAGGTATTGCAGTGATTCGGCACGCGGCGAACCGCCCGTTGTGATGGCAACGCGTTGGAAGATGCGTGGTTTTTGCTCTTTTAGACAAAGTTTGATGTCGCCATTGGCTTGTGGCTCTAATGCCGTTACCTGATGTTGGGTAAGCACCGTAACGCCCAGACGATTGGCTTCTTGGGTGAGTGCCTGAATAACACTTTGCGAACTCTGCGATACAGGAAACACGCACTCATCCTCTTGTATGGTGAGAGCAACACCATGACGCTCAAACCATTGGTAGGCATCCTCGTAATCGAAAGATTTGAAGAGGCGTTTCAACAGTTTCTCGCCTCGTGGATAAGCCGCTTTCAAGTCTTTTATTTGAGCGAACGAGTTGGTGAGATTACACCTTCCGCCGCCCGACACCTCCACCTTGGCAAGTACCTTCTTGCCCTTTTCAAATATCGTAACATGTGCCTCCTTATTCTGTTGCTTTGCGGTTATGGCTGCAAAAAAGCCTGCCGCTCCACCGCCCACAATGGCGATGTTAAGCGGATTGTTTGTTTTATTTTTCAAAATTATATTGTATTTTGGGGAACCTTGTCAACTAAAAAAACTCGTTAACTTATCAACTACCCTTTGAATAGAGAGTTATCTCTCCTCAAAAATTTCTTCTAAGCACTTCCGTCTCTTCTCGGGGCGAGGGCAATCGTCAGCCAAATGTCCTACAGGAATGATGGCAACAGCCTCAAATCCCTCAAAGGGGAAGTATTGGCGGAGCATGTCGGGGTTGAAGTTACACACCCAACAGGTGCCTAAACCGCGGTCAGCGGCAGCCAAACACAGATGTTCGATGGCTATGGCGAGGTCGATGTCGCCATGTTTTTTGCCGTCGGCAGGTCGCATCCAAGCCTTCTCCTCGTTCTTCATGCATACGATATAGAGCGGGGCAGTAATGAACCAAGGACGGTCGTAACAGGCCTGTAGTTGTTCGCGGGCAGCAGTCGACGATATCAGGAGAAATTTCCAAGGTTGGGCATTTGTAGCCGATGGTGCTAAGCGTACAGCCTCTTGGATATAGCGAAGGTCGGCTTTGCTGATTGGTTCTGCCGTGAATTTACGAGCCGAGAATCGGTCGTGGCAGAGTTGGAGAAAATCTTTCATCATATTATTTGTATATGGATATGTTGTGCTTAATGCTTTTTTCTTTTTCACAAAAATACAACTTGAAACTGTGCTATACAAATAAACACCTTGATTTTATCTCTCTCAAAATACCCAATCGTAGAAAATGCCCAATCGAAAGAATGGTTTTGACTGCTCATAACAGGCGTTTTTCTGATGGAATGATAACTTGGCGGTGAAAATCGCCTGTTTTGTAACTTTCTGTTATTCAATGTTTTATCGGTATTTGTGTTTCTTCTGTTCCTCAAAATATCCCTTTTTGTCTATTAAAAGCTATCCTTTCGCCCGGTGAAAGCTATCCTTTCGTCTTGTAAGAGTTGTCCTTTTGTCTCTTAAAAGCTATCCTTTTATTGGATGGAAAGATAAAAGTGAGGTTTTAAGAGTGAAAGAAACTGATTTTTATAGCATTCTTTTTGTCTTTTCAAAATTGATTTTTCCAGAACAAAAAAATGTTTTGTCAATAATCATTACCCACTTCGTGGAAATTGCACAAATTATATTTGCTCTTTTCTCTTTCCTTTTTCTCTCATCATTCATACGAGAGTTCGACATATTAATTCAAACACTTAACTCATTCTCTTTCTTTGTGTCATTCTGCCCTCTCATTTCTCTTTCCTCATACCTCCTTTTGTTGTTTATCTCATTTTTTATTTGTAAGTTTGCAGTAAGCGAAAAAACAGAGAAATAAGATATATGAATATAGATAAAGTAAAAGAAATGATAGGGCGTATGCCCAATATGTCTACAGCTTTGGGAATGGAGTTTTTGTCCACTCCCGAAGAAGATGTTTGTGTGGCAAAGATGCGAGTGGACGAACGCAACCGTCAGCCCTTTGGATTTTTAAGCGGTGGTGCCTCGTTGGCATTGGCCGAGAATGTGGCCGGCGTAGGTTCGCTGGCGTTGTGTCCTGGCAAGATAAGTGTGGGTATCAATGTCAGTGGTAGTCATCTTATCGCTGTGGAAGAGGGCGACACCGTAACAGCTACCGCCCGACTGGTACATAAGGGTCGCACGCTGCATCAATGGGTTGTGGATATCAGAAACGAAGCACAAGAGCTGGTTTGTCATGTGCAAGTAACCAATTATGTTATCAATGCCCAGCCAAAGAAGTAATTATATTCTTTGTAAAGAGCCATACTCTGTCGATGTGATGCGGTATGAGCAGACACAAGGTGAACCGTTGCAACTGACAGAATTTGGTCAGCTCAATGGCAAGAGAGGTTATGTCTTTGCTCCTTTTATGCCTTCTGCCCGGACACCCATCCTGCTGATACAGCCCGATAAGGTGGAAAAACTGCCGATGAGGGCGGCGAATGAAGAGCGAAAGCGATGCGAAGTGGTGGAGGAAAACCATCAACGAGAAGCCTATCATCGCGATTTCGCTCGCTTTCATGCAGCCTTGACAGACGGCAGATTTCGTAAATTGGTATTGGGACGAAGTGCAACCATCCAACTCTCTGCCACCATAGATGCCGAAGAATTGTTTTGGCAAGCCTGTTGCCAGTATCCTCGTATGTATGTGGCACTGGTGTCTACCGAGATGGCCGGCACATGGTTGATGGCTACCCCCGAAGTGTTGTTGAGACGTGAGGGCAAGCGTTGTGCTACGATGTCGCTGGCCGGTACAATGAAACTTAATGCCGAGCAGCATGATTTCGATAGTCCTCCCGGACAAAAAAACGATATTCAACCCATTTGGAGTCATAAGAACTTGGAAGAGCAGCACATCGTAACCACCTATATTCGCAGTTGTCTGGAAAATTTTTCCTCTTATATTGATGAGAGTGAAACCACCACTCAGCGTGCAGGCAACTTGGTGCATCTTCGTAGCGACTTTGTTTTTGGTTTGAAAGAAGGGAAGGACGTAGGCGATGTGGTGAAGGCTTTGTTCCCTACTCCTGCAGTTTGCGGTATGCCTAAGGAACACGCCTGGCGTTTTATCGTTGAGGAAGAAAGTGGCGATAGAGCTTATTATAGTGGAGTGGCAGGTGCAATGATGACAGAGAATGATGTGCAGTTGTATGTTACTTTGCGGTGTATGCACATCGAAGAAAATCGACTCCGACTCTATGCCGGCGGCGGACTGTTGCCCGATAGTGATGAAGAACAGGAGTGGAATGAAACAATGGCAAAGATGGAAACAATGAAAAATTTGCTCAATGTATAGTAATAAAGACAACATAAATATATTGACCTCACTCTTGATTGCCCACGGCATAAGGCAAGTGGTCGTCTGTCCGGGTTCTCGCAACGCTCCCATCGTACACAACCTGATGGCTTGTGGTGCGATGGAATGTTATCCCGTAACCGACGAACGATCGGCAGGCTTCTACGCCTTGGGCATGGCACAGGTGCAAGGGTGGAGCGTGGCGGTTTGCGTTACGTCGGGTTCGGCCTTGCTCAACCTGTTACCTGCTGTGGCTGAGGCCTATTATCAAGGTGTCGACTTGGTGGTAATCTCTGCCGACAGACCATGGGCTTGGATTGACCAACAAGACGGCCAGACGCTTCCGCAACCCGATGCCTTACGCCCATACACCAAGAAAGCCGTGACCATAGCCGAACCGCATACCGCTGAAGAACGCTGGTTTTGCAATCGGCAGGTGAACGAAGCTCTGCTTGCCCGTTATCAAAAAAGGCGAGGGGTGGTGCATATCAATGTACCCTTGAGCGAACCTTTGTTCGATTATTCGGTCATGGCATTGCCTCAAGAGCGTGTCATCGAGTGGTGGGACAGTTCGCAACTGTCGCATGAACAGTCTGCTTTATGGCTCGATAAGTGGGATAGCTCACAACGACGAATGATTGTGGTGGGGCAGTATCCGCAACAAAAACTCGATACCGGCTTGTTGTCTGCCTTAGAAGAAGAGGCGGTGGTGGTGTCCGAATCCTTGAGCGATGCGGGCGGAATCAAGTTGGCTGATGAGGTCTTGGCTGTTACTGACGATTGGAAAGACTATCAACCCGACTTCGTTTTATATATAGGTGGGGCTGTGGTGAGCAAGCGGTTAAAACAACTTTTGCGGCAGTCGGCAGCGTCTTATCAGTGTGTGGTGAATGCCGAAGGCGAGATATACGACACCTTTATGCACCTGCAAGCAGTGTTAAGCACCGATGCTAACGAGGTGTTACGGCTCTTATGTGAACGGAAAAGCAAGGAAAATGGGCAGCTGAAAGGATTGTCTGATGAAGTGAAACGTCAGCAGGGCATGGCGAATTACCTGCGTTTGTGGCGTGACTCGGAGGCCAAAGAGCGGATGAAAATGAAAGAGAGTCAACCTGACTTTTCGGCTCCGGCTTGTGTGAAATATTTGGAAGAGCAACTCGCCAAGGTGGAATATCCCTATGCGGTGCATTATGCCAATAGTTCTGCCATACGCTTTTCCAATCGCTATGCCGCTCGTTATTCCTATTGCAACCGTGGTGTGAATGGCATTGAAGGGTCGCTGTCAACGGCTGCAGGCATGTCGGTCGTAACGAGTAAAATGGTGTTTTGTATTATTGGCGACTTAAGTTTCTTCTACGATCAGAATGCTCTCTGGAATCAAAACCTGCGAGGTAACCTTCGCATTGTTTTGTTCAATAATGGCGGAGGAGATATCTTTAGAAATGTCAAGGGTATGCCTGCCGATGATATTAGAGACAAGTTGGTGATGGCATCACATCAAACCACCGCACAAGGCATCTGTCAGCAACACGATATTGTTTATCGTCAAGCCACTGATGGTGAAGAGATGAAGGCGGCTATCCATCAGCTGCTCACGATAGAAAGCAACCGGCCTATGGTGTTGGAGATAAGGCTTTCGCTTTAAAACTCTTTATAGGTTTATAAGCCTTATAAGCCCTCTATGCCTTATGGTCCCTATTTAATCATAAAAAAGAAAATTATCAACCCCAAAACTCCCCGACTATGAGAGAATGGAAAAAAATAGAAAGATTTTCGTTTGAAGAAATCTTGTTTGAAGAATACAATGGAATAGCTAAGATAACCATCAACCGCCCACGTTATCGCAACGCCTTTACCCCGCGTACAACATGGGAATTGAGTCAGGCTTTCGCCTACTGTCGTGAGGCACAAAGTATCTCTGTGGTTATTCTTACGGGTGCAGGCGACAAGGCCTTCTGTGCCGGTGGCGATATGAATGTGAAAGGTCGTGGCGGTTATATCGGTGAAGACGGTGTGCCACGCTTGAGCGTTCTTGATGTGCAGATGCAGATTCGTCGCTTGCCAAAGCCTGTTATCGCCATGGTCAACGGCTTCGCTATCGGTGGCGGTCATGTGCTTCATCTGATGTGCGACTTGTCTATTGCATCCGAAAATGCAGTCTTCGGACAGACAGGCCCACGCGTTGGCTCGTTCGATGCCGGGTTCGGTGCTTCTTATCTGGCTCGTATCGTAGGACAAAAGAAGGCTCGCGAGATATGGTTTTTATGTCGTCAGTACAACGCAGAAGAAGCCGAACGCATGGGATTGGTGAATAAGGTAGTGGCGTTTGACCAATTAGAAGACGAGTGTGTGGCATGGGCAGAAACGATGATGGAACATTCTCCGCTGGCATTGCGAATGATAAAAGCAGGCCTTAATGCAGAGTTGGACGGACAAGCCGGTATTCAGGAGTTGGCGGGAGATGCCACCATGCTCTATTATTTCTTGGATGAGGCACAAGAAGGAGGCAAGGCTTTCCTGGAAAAACGCAAACCCGATTTTAAGAAATATCCAAAGTTGCCGTAATTAGAAGGCAGGAATTACAGGGCTTTATGGCGGAATAAGGCCATCAGACACAAGCCTTATCGGCTCTATATCTTCCTTCTATGTTTTAAAAAGAACATCTTAGGCGTACAGGTCTTATAGACGAATATTTTATATCCATCAAGAGTTATGATCCCATTTAGCATTGCCATCACTCCTCGAGTGCTGCATTTCAAACAGCCGGCAGGTACCTCGAGAAGCATTTACCACACTCGCCGATTGTGGTTACTTACCCTTACCTCCGATGAAAAACCCGAAGTAAGAGGAGTGGGCGAGTGTGCTCCGCTGCCCGGTTTGAGTTGTGATGACCTTCCCGGATATGAGAATGTTTTGCGTTCGGCATGCGATGAGTTCTCTGTCAAAGGACAGATAGACTATGACCGTCTGCGTCCTTATCCCTCCATCCTCTTCGGATTGGAAACAGCTTTGAAGCAATGGCAAGCTGATGGCAGTACGGCACTATCCTCCACCGCCTTTGCTCGTGGCGAGAAAGGTATCCCCATTAATGGCTTGGTGTGGATGGGAACATTTGAGGAGATGTGCCATCGCATAGAAGAAAAGATTGAGCAAGGGTTTCGTTGCATTAAGTTGAAAGTGGGAGCCATCGACTTTGAACGTGAGGTTGACTTGATACGAAGTATTAGGCAGCATTTTACAAAAGAACAAATAGAGTTGCGATTGGATGCCAACGGTGGTTTTTCGGCAGATGAGGCTTTGCCAAGGCTTGACCGATTGGCACGCTTCGATATTCATTCTATTGAACAACCGATTCGACAAGACCAATGGGCGGCCATGGCAGAGATATGCCGTTCATCGCCCATTCCTATTGCCTTGGACGAAGAATTGATAGGCATTAATCAGCAAGGGCAAAAAGAAGAATTGCTCGACAGGTTGCAACCTGCCTACATTATCCTCAAGCCCTCGCTTCATGGAGGGATGTATGGAGCGACAGAATGGATTGGGCTGGCTCGCCAACGCAACATCGACTCCTGGATAACGAGTGCCTTAGAGAGTAATGTGGGACTCAACTCCATTGCTCATTTCGCGGCTACCGTTTATGGCGATGATATGAAAATGCCGCAAGGACTTGGCACCGGACAACTCTTTACCGACAATATACCCATGCCCTTGACGATAAAAGGAGAACAATTATGGTACTCACCGAGTTTTTAGAAGAATGGAATAACGATTCTCCACAACTGCTGGTGCATACCAGTGGGTCGACCGGAACACCCAAACCGATGTGGGTTGACAAGGCAAAGATGCGAGCCGGTGCCGCCTTGACTTGTCATTTCTTGGGTTTAAAGTCGGGCGATACCGCTTTGTTATGTATGCCTTTGGATTATATTGCGGGCAAGATGATGGTGGTAAGAGCCTTAGAGGGCAATCTCCGATTAATCTCGGTCGACCCCACGGGGCATCCTCTGAGAAATGTGAACGACCCCATCCGTTTTGCAGCCATGGTGCCAATGCAGGTCTATAACAGTTTGCAAGTGGAAGAAGAGGCGGCAAAACTGCGGACCATTGACCATCTTCTCATTGGCGGTGGGGCCATTAGTGAGGAATTGGAAGAGGCTTTGCGTGATTTTCCTAATTGTGTCTGGAGCAGTTATGGTATGACCGAAACCCTTTCGCACATTGCCCTCAGACGTATCAACGGCGTGGAAGCCTCTGACTGGTACACACCTCTGCCCGGCGTGTCGCTATCGGTCAATGCCGAAGGATGTTTGGTTATAGATGCACCAAGAGTGTGTGATGGTCAACTGACAACCAATGACAGGGTGGAATTGAAAACTTTTCCGGTGGTAGATAAAAACGAAGGCATGCACATGTCGGTCACCCGTTTTCGGGTGCTGGGACGCAAAGACAATGTCATAACCTGTGGAGGTGTGAAGATACAGATGGAAGAAGTGGAGCAGTTGTTGCGTCGCCACATCCGAATGCCTTTTCTTATAACAAAAGCAAAAGACGAGAAATTTGGAGAGAAGGTGGTGCTACTTTTTGAATCAGGCACGGAAAATGCCGATTCCACTTTACCCTATAATAAGGAGGATACAGCCGCTTACCTGCAAAAAATATGTAAGGAAGTATTGCCAAAGTATTGGCAGCCGAGAGGCTTTGTTGCCGTAGGGCAGCTGCCAATGACCGAAACAGGAAAACCACGGCGAGCCGAAGCCGAGAGAATGGCAGAGCAGTGGCGAAATGGAGAACCGTATTAAAACAACAGAAAGATGAAACAAGACGTTATTATATCTCAACATTTGGAGCAAGACCTGACAGGGGCCATTGAACGTTGCACTCCTGATAAACTGTTTGTGTTGGCGGATGATACAACACAGGCAACCTGCTGGCATAAAATTTCTGCATTCCCGGTTCTGGAGAATGCTCCACTGATAGTTATTCCGTCTACCGACTTGCATAAGAACATGGACGCCTTGGCTATGGTGTGGAAAGCTTTGAGCGATGGCGGAGCGACCCGCCACTCGTGCCTAATCAATCTCGGTGGCGGTATGATTACCGACTTAGGCGGCTTTGCTGCATCCACCTTTAAGCGTGGCATCAGCTTTATCAACATCCCCACCACACTCTTGGCGATGGTCGATGCAGCTGTGGGCGGAAAGACAGGCATTAATTTTAACGGTTTAAAGAATGAAGTGGGGACATTTTGCAATGCTCGGAGCGTACTATTGAGTACGGCTTTCCTCGATACGTTGGATGAGAAAAATCTGCGTTCGGGTTATGCCGAGATGTTGAAACACGCTCTTATCAGCAATGAAGAGGTGTGGGCTACAACCATCAACTACGCCTTGGAACAGCCCGACTGGCAGGAGTTACAACGCATGGTGGGCGAATCGGTGGCAGTGAAGGAGGCTGTTGTAGCCGAAGACCCACACGAACGCGGTATCAGAAAAGCCCTTAACCTGGGGCATACCATCGGACATGCTTTTGAATCGTTTGCCATGCACCACGGCCGACCCATCCTTCACGGTTATGCAGTGGCCTATGGACTGATATGCGAGTTATACCTTTCGGCTGTGCAAGTGGGTTTTCCGCTTGACAAACTACGCCAAACTTGCCGCTTTATCAAACAATATTATGGAAGATTCGAGGTTACTTGCGACCACTACGACGAGTTGATAGAATGGATGACGCACGACAAGAAGAATCTATCGGGACAAATCAACTTCACGCTTTTGGGCGATATTGGCGACATAAGAATTAATCAGACAGCCACAACAGAGCAGATTAAGAATGCCTTGGACTTTTATCGAGAAGGCGAATAATAATGACAATACCCGGCAAAGTTGTTGTCACATAATGATACTGATCAGCTATAACCCATATGAACACAACCGCGATGTGGTAGCGTAGTGTGAATGTGAATACAAGATTCCCAAGATTCCTCTTTTCATTCGCAATCTTAGGCTATTAAGAGATGAGTCCCTGTTTTAACTCCTCTTTATTCCCCAATACGCATCTTTTTAAACTGGAAATCTGTAACATAGTAGTTTTTTGTCTGGTTTAATATTCCCTCCATCCAATTTTTCTTGGGTAAATCTTTCCAAAATTTCCATTCTTCAATAAAATGATTGTCAATATTGAGCCAAATATAAACTGTAATAGCTTCAGCGTTCTTTTCTATTTCTTGTATGGGCATATTATAGAGAATAACTCCCAAGACATAATTCTTTCCATCTCCTTCTCTCCATATATTGGATGGGATAGTAGACATATGTTGAATATTAAACGGACTGTTCTTGAGCCTGTAATATAAGCTGGAGGCAGGTCCTCCTATATAAGTGTTAATCTCATTCTTGTTAAAATCCTCCAAGAATTTAAAGACCTCTTCATTACTCTGTATTGCCCGTGTTGTTGATTTTGGTGTTTGAGCAAAGCAGGATACACTCATGGCGAGAATCACCAAAAAAGAATAAATTGTTTTCATATTAGTTTCTACATTTTATGGGTTTATAATTCTTGTCAATATAATATACAACAGTATCTTTCTTTTTATTGTTCTTTTGATAGCTGACGATTCTTATCGCATGATTATAGTGGTTACATACTAAAGCCAATTTTGCAATTGCTTGTTCTGCTTCATTCATTCCTTGATATTTCTATTGATAGCAGATTGACATGTTCTTAATCTTTCCATTTCCCGTAAGGTCATTATATTGAATAATTTCATTTGGGACAGAATAAAACTCATTAAAATGTTCATTCCTAACAAAAGGTGGAATAAATAGGTAAGTAAGTGATCTAAATTATTTTTATATATAAGTACTAACATGGCTCATTTTTCGTTTTATAGAAAAAGTAGAATTATGAAACCAATAAAAGTACTTGAATTATCAGAGGTTGATCGCCTCAAATTAGAGAAAGGCTAT
>JALEWR010000240.1 GCA_022783515.1 Prevotella sp. | reverse complement strand
TGACAACAATCGAAAGTAGAGTAAGCTCTATGCACATCTATCGCCAAAGTGTGTGTTATCCGAAAGCAGACATCGAGTTGCTTTTCGATGTCATCATAGAACGGCTTGCATCTGAACAGCTTGATGAATATCGCTTGCTGTGTTCCTGCGAACATTTTTTTATCAATGGTCATGCTCCTGAAAGTTTTATAGACCCTCAAATCCGCAACAGTTGCGGATTTGAGGAATAAAATCAGGGAAAGCAAATATTGACCGAAAGTATTATATAAGCGAGTAAAATTTCACAAATGAATATTTGTTCATCAAGTGACTAATTTGTACATTTAATACTACTTATGGAACTTAGGATTCTCATCAATAATCGCATAAAACAGTTCACTGACATCGGTAGATACTATCTCTTTGATTTCCATAATAATATCAGGTATAAGTTTCCATACCTATTCCGTAGCAGACAGTTTGAGAGCGTTACCTATGGTTTCATGGAAGAGTATTTCGAGTTAGTAAACTTGCAGTTCTCTTTCTTTTCGATCTCTATCTTTATCTGGCTCGGACATGTATTTATGCACTCCATTATTCTCATAACCGTATTAATTTCCCGGTCACTTATTTTTATTGAAAGATGCTCTCAAATACAGATTATTTCTATACCTTTGCATGCAGCTTCTCGGTTTGCGCTTTATCGCTTAACGACTACAAAGATTATTATTTCCTGTGGTCAGAATAAATTCGAAGCTATTTTTGAAAACTACACAGGTGCGACATCACTTGCAAAGCTTTAGTAAATGAGTAGAGTAGCAGTCATTTTTGCATTTATATTTTTAACACATGGATGCATGAAAACGATAAAGAAAGAAACGATCAATAAAACAAGTCATATGGAACTACAAAGTCAGGCAAATGATCAAATAGACACCTTTTCCAAGCGACCTTTCTATCAACTGAAAATAAAGGCAGCCTCTGTGGGTTTTGATATAAGAATAAACGATTTTCCAGTATTGCAGTATAATAAAAAGGAAAATGTATCAACAGAAATGGAAATCCCTATTAATCCTGCCATTTTATCTTCGGGAACACAAGCGTTATCAGTTCGAGTTTTTCCTCTTTTAGACCAAACACTTATTTCCGAAAATGGAATATTTGAATTCGAGATAAACAAAAAACCAGATGCTTGGGTGTATGATGGAAAAAGAGAGACAATCTTTCAAACTGTCAAAATGAATGCCAGAAATTTGCCTTTTTGGGAATTTGAAACAGAATTCGAAGCCGAAGTTCCTTTTTCATTCACTGCATGGACGAAATCTCAAGATTTAAGCAAAATCAACAACTTAAATGAGTTGTTAGATAATGCTTATAAGAAAATTGCAAAAACCATAGAGGATAAGAATAATGAAGAATTCAGAGAGATTGTCAAGAAGACATATGAAGTCGATATTATGTTGTATGAAAAACAAAATGGGCTGAAAGGCTTTCAAACAGAGCGAGAGAGAGTCTTGCCAATGAACACTTGTAATATCGGTCTATATGGGAATAATAGATTAGTGAGATATGAAAATACAGAGTTAGAAACCTGCCTTAAAACCGAAGCTTATTTTAATGGAAATACTAAGAAGGTGTATTCATATCCCCTTTTTTTCCATTTACCTCCAGGGGCAAATGAATTAGAGCTTATAAGATGATTGCATTCTTGAAGGGACGTGTAAACAAATGAGATTAAAGAATATGCCAATAATGCTGACAAGAAAATTGTTTTAGTGCTAATATGAGTGTTTTTATAAACGTCCACTTTAAGGCTCAACTATTGTATCAAAACTCTCAATTCTAAAACCAACACCCTACTGTTCCGCTTCGTCCTCCACGCCCCTAAATAAAGACTATATGGTCAAATGGATCGTCGGCTCCGACGCATTTATCCATTTGCGGATAAATAAGCCATGTCGTATATTTGCAAATAAACAAACCTTGTTTACTCAAAAGTTGAACCAATGGCACTCAAAAAATCTTCTTCAAAACCTTCTCAGTTGCTCCTACACAGCTTTCCACAAAAGCTCCGGCCTTGCTTCCGGCTTCTTTCAACCGGGTTTCATTCGCAATAAAGCTATCCATCAAGCAATCAAAACTTTCGCTATCGGCTATTTCAAAACCTCCTTGTGCAGCCATCAGTCCTTGTGCTTCTTGGAATCGTTCATTGTTAGGACCGAAAATCACGGGGATATTCCACACGGCAGCTTCCAAAACATTGTGTATGCCTGCCCCAAATCCGCCGCCAACATACGCCACATCGCCATAATGATAAATGCTTGAAAGAAGGCCGAAACAATCGATAATCAAGACATTGGCATCGGCAGCCTCTTCCACTGTGGTCTGCGTGTAACGTACCACCTTGCCCGCCAACTGCGAAGTGATTTGTTCCAAATGCTCTTCATCAATAACGTGGGGGGCAATAATGAGTTTCCAATCATGTCGTTGATTGAAGTAAGGAATAAAGATAGCTTCGTCGGCTTGCCAACTGCTACCTGCAACAAAGGTCTTTTTGCCCTGCTTAAAACTATCTATAATGGGGAGTTGCTTACATGCTTCCTTGATTTGCGATACTCTGTCAAAACGAGTATCGCCCACCACATCGACCTGTGTTATACCAATACTTTCCAACAACTGCTTACTCTTCTCGTTCTGCACAAAGAAATGGGTAAAGCAATTCAACACCTTGGCATACTGGCGTCCATAAGAACGGAAAAAGATTTGGTCCTCTCGGAAAATACTACTCACACTATAAGTGGGTACACCACGATGTTTCAAGATATGCAAGTAATTATACCAAAACTCGTACTTGATGAAAAAAGCCATCACAGGATGTACCATCTTCATGAAACGACAAGCATTGCGAGGGGTGTCGAGAGGCAGATAACAAACAATGTCTGCTCCTTCGTAGTTTTTCCGCACCTCATAACCCGAGGGCGAGAAAAACGTCAATAGAATCTTATATTGAGGATGTTCTTCACGAAAACGCTCCATCAACGGACGCCCTTGCTCAAACTCTCCCAACGAAGCAACATGAAACCACACATACTCTGCCGCAGGGTCGATCTTCTCTTTGAGAATCTTCAACGCCTGACGCTCACCACGCCACATCTTTCTCACCTTTTCGTTGAAAAGACTGGCTATGGCTACTCCTACAAGATAAAGAGATATTGCAATGTTATACATGCTGATAAATAAAAGGACAAAAAAAGGAAAGTGCCTCGCCCACCCCCTCCCAAGGAGGGAGGCTTAAAAGAACTTACAAGGTACACAGACCTCATAAGGCGTCTAGGCTCTATAAAAAAATGATTATACCTCTCCCGCCTTGAATCGGGAGAGGTTAGCATTAGCCTTACCCCAACACCCCCACTGCTCTGCGTAAGCGTTTCAGGGTTTCTTCTTTTCCCAAGAATGCGGTAATGTCAAACATACCCGGGCCTTTACCAATACCCACCAACGCCAAGCGGAAGGCGTTCATGATATCGCCCAACTTATAACCTTGAGCCTCTACCCATGCAAAGACAATCTTTTCCTGGTTCTCGATTGAGAAGTCGTCAATACCTTCAATCACCTCTGCCAACTGCGTCATGGCAACGGCAGAATCGGCTTTCCAACGTTTCTTCGCTGTTTTCTCATCATACTCGGTGGGAGCGATAAAGAAGAGAGAACACAAGTCCCACAATTCTTTAACAACGCTCACACGGTCTTTCATCATCGACACCACTTCGGTGATGCGTTCCATCGACTCGTCAATACCATAACCGGCCACGATGGGAGCAAAGAGTTGGGCAATCTCTTCGTTACTCTTGCCCAACACATACTCATGGTTGAACCAAATACCTTTCTGATAATCGAACTTCGCACCTGCCTTTGAACAGCGTGAGATATCGAAAGCCTCAACCAACTGGTCGAGCGTAAAGAGTTCTTGTTCGGTTCCGGGATTCCACCCCAAGAGTGCCAAGAAGTTGACCACTGCTTCGGGGAAATAACCGCTCTCGCGATAACCCGAAGACACTTCGCCTGTCTTAGGGTCGTGCCATTCCAATGGGAATACGGGAAATCCTAATCTATCGCCATCACGCTTTGACAGCTTACCCTTGCCTTCGGGTTTCAACAACAGAGGCAAATGGGCAAATTGGGGCATGGTGTCTGCCCAACCAAAGGCTTGATAGAGCAACACATGAAGCGGAGCACTGGGCAACCATTCCTCACCACGGATAACGTGGGTAATCTCCATCAAGTGGTCGTCTACGATGTTGGCCAAATGATAAGTGGGCAATTCGTCGGCACTCTTATACAGCACCTTATCGTCAAGAATATCACTCTTGATAACCACTTCGCCACGAATCATATCGTCGATATGCACATCTACGCCGGGCATCACCTTGAAACGCACCACATATTGTGTTCCGTCTTCAATCAAGGCATCTACCTCCTCTTTCGACATGGTGAGCGAATTACGCATCATGCCACGCGTAACAGCATCGTATTGGAAATTCTGTATTTCGTTTCGCTTAGCATCCAACTCCTCGGGTGTATCAAAAGCGATATATGCTTTACCCTCGCGAAGCAACCAATCGACATATTCCTTATATATCTCGCGACGCTCACTCTGACGATAAGGACCATGATTACCACCGAAGCTCACACCTTCGTCAAACTGAATGCCTAACCAGCGGAACGACTCGATGATATATTCTTCGGCTCCCGGCACAAAACGTTGGGTATCGGTGTCTTCAATTCTGAACACAAATTCGCCGCCATGCTGACGTGCAAAAAGATAGTTGTACAAGGCTGTACGAACACCGCCAATATGTAAAGGTCCTGTCGGACTGGGTGCAAAACGCACTCTTACTTTTCTTTCTGACATTTCTAAAATGATAGTAAGATTAATATTTTGTGCAAAATTAAACTTTTTTTTTCAACCATTGGCTATTTTTTTCGTATTTTCGCAGAGTTGAGCCTTTACCATAAGGCTTTTCAGACATCATGTCAAGCCTGCTATGGTCCGGTTATTCGCTTGCTCAACACTCATTCTGCACATTCCAAAAGAATAAGAACAAAACATTATGATCAAATTAGATAATTCTCGAAAACAGCAAATTCAAAACATTACGGCTCTCTCTGCCTTGGTAATTCTTACCGTTACCATCGTGGTTTGGCTACTGCCACGCAACGAAAGGATGCAGATGAGATATGATGTGGGCAAACCATGGATGTATGGCTCGCTCATTGCCAAGTTCGATTTTCCCATCTATAAGACCGACGAGGTGATTGAACAAGAACAAGACTCGATTAGTCAGTCTTTCCAACCTTATTATACTTACCTGGCTGAAACCGAGAAAAAACAAATCCAACATTTAAAGAACAACTTTCCACAAGGCATACCCGGCATTCCTAACGAGATGACAAGCGTGGTCTACGACCGCCTGCATCGGCTCTACCAATCGGGTATCATCAGCTCGCCCGAATACAGCGACATCTACAAAGACTCGACCAGCATGATCAGAGTGGTCAGTGGGAAAACCGCACAAGGAATATATCTGAAAAGTGTTTATAGCACAAGAACGGCCTACGAACAACTGCTCAACGACGACAAACTTGTTGCTTACAAGTCGGCCTTGCAGCAAGCCAATATCATCGACTATATCGAAGCCAACCTAAAAATAGATAAAGAAAAAAGTTCGACCGAATTAGACGATTTGCTTAGCTCCATCCCTATCGCCAGCGGTATGGTGATGACAGGGCAAAAAATCATCGACCGTGGTGAGATGGTAGACGAACATACCTACCGTGTATTGGCTTCGCTCGAGAAAGAAGTGCAACGAAGAGAAGCCTCACAGGCCCAAATCACTTCTATGGCAATAGGACAAACCATCTTTGTTGCTATCATGGTTATCCTCTTTACTGCCTATCTGCTGCTTTTTAGACGCGACTATTTTAACAAACCACGCAATATTTCCATGCTCTACACCATGACTATTGCGTTTCCTGTACTCACATCGCTCTTCATCACCCATAGCATCCTTAGCGTCTACATCATCCCCTTTGCCATGGGACCCATGTTTATCCGCATGTTTATGGACTCTCGCACGGCTTACGCCACACATTGTATCACCATCCTTATTTGTGCGGCAGCAGTGCGGCATCAATACGAATTTATCATTATCCAATTGGTGGCAGGCATGGTGGCCATCTACTCGTTGAGAGAACTCACGGGTAGAGTGCAGATTTTTAAAACCGCATTGATTGTGGTTATCAGCTATTTTGCCATCAATTTCGCCCTACAAATCATGCAGTCGGGCAGCATCGCCGACCTAAGCTCCGACATGTACATCCACTTTACCGTCAATGGCGTATTCCTATTGTTGACATATCCCCTGATGTACGTTGTCGAAAAAACCTTCGGCTTCGTGTCTAACGTCACACTCTTTGAACTTTCCAACACCAACAAAGGCTTACTCCGCAAGATGAGTGAGGTGGCTCCCGGCACCTTCCAACATTCTATCACCGTAGGAAATTTGGCTTCAGAGATTGCTCACCGCATAGAAGCCGACAGTCTGTTGGTCCGTACCGGAGCCTTATATCACGACATCGGAAAGATGGAAAACCCTGTATTCTTTACCGAAAACCAAGTGGGGGTGAATCCGCACAACAACATGCCTTATAAGACAAGTGCAAAAATTATCATTGCACATATAACCGATGGCGTAAAAATGGCAGAAAAAAACAACCTGCCGACTGTCATCCGCGACTTTATCCTTACTCATCACGGCAAAGGGGTGGTGAAATATTTTTATGTGAAATACAAGAACGAACACCCCGACGAGGAGGTAGACATGGCAGACTTTATGTATCCCGGCCCTAATCCTTTCACTCGCGAACAGGCCATTCTCATGATGGCAGACACGGTGGAAGCGGCATCGCGATCGCTCAAAGAATATACCGAAGAGAGTATCAAAAACTTGATAGAAAGACTTATCGACGAACAGGTTGCCGACGGACATTTCAAAGAATGCCCCATCACCTTCCGCGATATCGCCATCGCCAAAAGCGTACTCTTAGAAAGATTAAAGGCTATCTATCACACCCGAATATCTTACCCTGAACTCAAAAAATAATTATAAGAAGACATGGGGATAACGTAAACCACACAGAGCTTACCTTGTATCCCATATCACAGTTTCACCAACTTTTAAAAACATCAGCACCCTTCGCTTACCCCCTTTTAGGGCGAGGAGAAGGGTGCTATTTACCATAGCCAAAGTGAGAAAGTTGGGAATCTTAGGCCACAGAATTAAGCAGCGGAGCAAGGCAGGGAAACCTTATCCTACACCTTCAAAAACACCTTATGTCTATACATCAGCCGAAGAACGAGCAATATAACAATACCATTACCCAAGGTCAGCCACGCATCGTAATACCTGCCCAAATGAGGCTCCAGGCCATAACTCACCGTATGTACGATACTTCTGAAATTAAAAAATTCTCCCAAGATATAGGCCATAATCGAATTCATTCCGTATATCTTCAACCATTCCCAACCCCGGCGATGTTTCTTATAGTCTATCCAATAATAAAACACACCCATCAGCACAAAACAGATTCCGCCGGAAAAGAGAGTCATGGTACAGGTCCAGATACGCTTAATGATTGGCATCTGAAACTGCCAAATCAACGAAACGGCAATCAATGCCAGACCAATGAGTACAAGAGGCCGGTGATTGGGCTTACCCTTGTTTTCTTTCAGAATGCGGCCTGCAAAAACACCGAGAAGCGTTGTTACAGTAAAGGTCAGACTACTCAACAACCACGAATAAGAAGGATCACCCCGAAACTTCCCAAAGACATAAGCATCGATGCGTCCAGCGAGATTACCGTCCATAGAAAAATCGCCGGCCAACGTCATCGGCAGCCAATACAAGAACAACAGCACGACCGTTGCCACAATCTGTCCTTTTAACTTCAGCTCGGTCAAAATGATGGCAGCAAAGAGATAACCTGCAGCTATTGCCTGCAAGGTATTGACATAGATGTAAAGGCGGTCGATGTCAAAGCCAAGCAGATTACCCTGTATCACCATGCCAAGCACAAAAAGGATGAGAAAACGTTTCACCACCTTGCGATACAAAGCCTTCCTATCGGCACCATATCTGGAGAGCGAAAAAGGCATCGAGGTTCCTGCCATGAAAAGAAACAAGGGCATAATGAGATCCCAGAACCTAAACCCTTCCCACACCTCATGGTCGAACTGATAGGCAAGAGCATGCAGCCAGGGTACATCCGCCATATGGGCGGCTTGAAAGATGACGGGCTGAAGAAAGACCAACAAGAAGAGGTCGAGCCCCCGAAGAATGTCGAGCGAGGCCAATCGCTCACTCGTATTTACTTGATTTACATTTACTTGATTTGGTGTCATGAGCATAGTCGGTAGAAAACGAGGGAGGCTGTCAATCCTCCCTCGTACATTCAAATACAATTCATGTTGAATACTTACTTATAATCGGGATTCTGCACAAGAATTCCCTTGGCTTTATCTATCTCGCTCTGTGGAATGGGCCAGTAATAGAACCGGTCCTCAAAATGTGGTTTATAATCGGTAAACTTGGGATCTTTTATTTTCACGATGTCACCCAAAGTGTGCCAACGTTTCATCTCAAAATAGTGCAATCCCTCAAAGGCGGTTTCCACACGCCACTCGTGCCGAATCTTTGCCCGCATGGCCTCTTGCGAAAGTCCGGCTGGCAACACGTTCTGTCCGGCACGCTTCCTTATTTTATTCATCGCCTCGTAAACCTTCGGCGTCGGTCCGTTTGCCTCGTTCTCGGCCTCGGCCATCATCAACAACACATATCCGTACCGCATCAGAATCATGTCTTGCTCACTCACCTCACCATCGAGCAAATCGCCGGCAGCCAGCGTCTTGTCGCGTTGCAGATACTTGTAGCAACCGAATCCTGTAAAGTCGGTTTCGCCGGCTATATACCGCACCTCCGGGAAAGGACGCATAGAATGGAAAACGGTGGCAGCCAATCGGGCGTCTCTGTTAACAAAAAGCTTGGCCCGCTCTGCTTCGGCCGCTTCCACGTCATCGCCGTTGAGTACCGCCTCATTCACAGCCTTGGCCTCATCCGAATCACTCCATTTGCCCTGGCCTTTCATCTCGAATGCATCCACAAGGTTGCGTAGCGGACAATACATCAGCCAGTTGGTCATGTACATATCCAGACCCGAACAGCTTTTTGGTGCGAGATTCTTCACAGAGAACATAATTTCAGGACTTTCCTCCTGTTTGGCATCTTCAAAGAGGTCGCCGTACACCGGCTGGAGCGAATAGCCCGAAATGGTTTCGAGCAGAGCCACAATCTGCTTCATCTCTTCCTTGTCTGCCACACCTTTCTTATAGGCATGCTGCAACATTACTTTAGCCTTAAAGGCTTTGGCTGCATTCTTGCTGATATGTCCCTTTAACTGGGCATAGGTACCATCCGGCAAATCGCTGATGGCTGCATCCAAGTCGACCAGAATGTTCTCATACACTTTCTCGGCCGGTTCTTTGGGCAGATATTGCTTGTCCAAGGTAAGCATACCGGTGACAATGGGCACATCACCATAGCAGATATAGAGAAACATATTATGAAAAGCTCTGAAAAAACGACCTTCTCCAATCATTTGTTTCTTAACATCTGCGGGAAGCGTGGCATTGGCCTCAGCATGTGCAATAAAAGTATTGATGCGAGCCAATGACGAATAAGCCCCTGTAAAAATATCTTTCACATAGCCACCGATGTCGGTTTCGATGTTTCCTTCGCAAATGTCGCCGGTAGCCCCCTCATTGTGTCCGGCATACATATTGTCGGTCAAGGCATCCCAAAGTCCGTACTGGGCATTGAAATACTCATTGCTTCTCAGATTGCCGTAGATACCGGCCAGAGCCATGTCAAAATCGTTTTGGGTCACCCAAAAGTTCTTGTCCGAAGGCTGGGTCGTTGGATTCAGATCCATTAAGTCAGAACATGAGCCGTTCAGCAGCATACATATCCCGACGGATAAAACGGTTATTATCTTTTTCATACTCGTCAAACGCTTAAAATTCTACATGAATACCGAAAGAGAATATCTTGTTCTGCGGATAGGTAAGAAACGATCCGTCGAGCGTATTCTCGGGATCAAGACCGCCGTAGGGCGTGAAAGTAAGCAGATTATCTCCGCTGCAGTAAACCCTCAGTTTCTCAATGGCCAGCTTCTGTGTCCACTTTCGTGGGAAGGTGTAGCCCACACTCAGGCTTTTAAGGCGAAGATAAGAGGCATTCCTCAGGAAGTAAGAATTGGCCCTTGTATTGCGTGTGCCACCCACGTCGGCATAGTAAAGTCGGGGATTGGAGGCATGCGGATTCTCTTCGGTCCACATATCCTTCACATAGTCTTCTGTTATCATAGACCCCTGTGCAAACGGAACCACGCCTGCATTGGCTCCCACATATATCTTCCGGCCGGCAACACCCTGAAACATCATGTAGGCATCAAAGCCTTTCCACGAAGCCCCGCAACTGAAAGAGTATTCAAAATTGGGGAAACGACCGTCCAGCACCACTCTGTCCTCTGAATTAATCACGTTGTCGCCATTGGCATCGCGAAACTTCAGGTCGCCCGGCCGGGTTTTGTCGTTAAACTGCTTGGGCGATTTGTCTATCTCGTCCTGACTGGCAAAGACACCTATGCAATCGAGCATGTAGAAGGAGTTGTAAGGGATGCCTTCACGCAGGATGGAATGATGGTAGAGTTCTTCGGCTCCAAACTTGGAAAGCTTGTTGCGCGAGCGGTCTAAATAGAAAGACGCCTGATACTGCAAGCCGGCAAAGGTTCCGGTTCTCACCCTGTCGTTCCAAGTCAAAGACAGCTCAACGCCGCTGTTCACCATCTCGCCGCTGTTCACCGTCGGTGGCGACAGGCCAATGAAGCTCGAAACCTGGGCATCACGCAGAATGTCGGTCGTTTTCTTGGAATACCAGTCGAAGACAAGGTGGAGCCTGTCCCACAACGTCACATCCATGCCCACATCGGCAACCGTGGTTGTTTCCCACTTCAGATTGCGGTTGACATAAGCCGTCTGAGCCACGCCTTGGGTAAGGGTAGAATTGTCAAAAGAATAATTGTCAACCAAATCCACCACAGCCTGGTAGGGATAAAGGCCGATGTTCTGATTGCCCAGCTGTCCCCAAGAGGCTCTCAGTTTCAAGTTAGAAAGCCAGTGAAGGCCTTGTTTCTTCATATAGGGTTCTTCAGAAATGCGATAGCCCACAGAGAAAGATGGGAACCAACCCCAGCGGTTTTCACTGGCTATACGCGAGGTTCCATCATGCCGGGCATTGGCCTCAAACAGGTAAATGCCCTTATAGTCGTAGTTCAATCTGAAGAACTGGGACATGATGGCCCACTGCTCTTTCAGACCCGAGTTTTCCATTTTCTCTTGCGAACCGGCATCCAGCTCATGCAAATCGAACTGATAATCCCGCCGCTTGGCCCAAAGATAATTGCGGGTGTTCTGCTCCTGACTGTATCCGCCCATCACGGAAAGGTTATGATTGGTATTTACAAACGGAACTTGATAGGTGAGATAGGTGTAGAGATTGGTATAAATCGTCTGGTCGTCGTTTTGCTGAAGCCCGGGAATAAACCCTCCGCCCAGGTCCATGTAGCGTACAAACTCGCCCGAGCGATAATTGTACAGAGGCACTTTCGTACCCGACCAGTCTTTGAGTTTACTGTCCTGGAGGCGACCGGCAAACTTGGTATGCCATATAAGGCCTTTCATCGGAGCGATTTCAAAATAGAGCTGTCCGTTCAAGTCGTAAGTGTTGTAGCGAGCCGTAATATCGTAGGCATTCATGGCAAACATGTTTTTGTTGCTCTGTTCCACGTTGGGATAAGCCGCAAAGGTGTACTTGGGTGTGTCATCCAGCCCGCCTATAACCCAAGGCTCGAACGTAGGCGATTGCGACAGTGTGCAGAGAAAGGCATCGGAGGCTCCGTTGCGGGGCGACTGGCGAATGCCGTAGTTGGCACTGACGTATGTCCCTATTTTCAGCCATTGGGTAAGCTGCGAGTTCAAGTCTACGGAGAAATTATACTTCTTGAAATCGAAACCCCGCATGGAACCCGGTTCGTCGACAATATTCAGAGCCACATTGTAGGTTGTTTTCTCTGCATTGCCGCTCAACGAGATATTGTGGTTCTGCACGAAAGCCGTACGGAAGGTGTGGTCTATCCAATCAAAACTGGGATAGCCAACCCCACCTTGTCTGTACTTTTCTATTTCATCGGCTTCATACAAACCGGCCAACTGCGAATTTTTCCGAGCCTGGTTGTAATAGGTCATATAGTCGGCCGAATTGGTTATGGGCTTGATCATCTTGGTAGGACTATAGAAAGAAAAACCGCCCGAATAGATGGCCGAAAATTTCTTGCCCCAACTCGAGAGCGAACCTTTCTTCGTCGTTACAAGCACCACGCCATTGGCTGCACGCGACCCATAGATGGCAGCCGAAGCCGCATCTTTCAGTACCGACACACTCTCGATGACAGCCGGGTCGAGATTCACAATCGACCCCGGCACACCATTAATCAGCACCAAGGGATCGGAACCGGCACTCGAATAAGTGCCCTGCCCCCGGATGCGGAAAGATGTACCCTCTGCACCGGGCTGGCCCGAGCTCTGGGTTACACGCAGGCCGGGAATCTGCCCCTGAAGCATACTGGCAGGATTGACAACCGGGCGTTTCACCATTTCGTCGCCCTTTACCGAACCGACAGATCCCGTGAGATTGACCTTTTTCTGCACGCCATAGCCCACCACGACCACTTCGTCCAACGACTTGTTGTCTTCTTGAAGTTTCAGCAGCAGGGGCTGCCCGGAGGCCTTGACCGTCTGTGTAAGGAAACCGATGGAAGACACCTCGATATAGCATCCTTCGGGAGCTTCCATCTCAAAACTGCCGTCCATGCCGGTAACGGTGCCGTTGCCTGTTCCCCGTTCGCGTACGGTGGCTCCCATGAGCGGCTCTCCCTGCCCATCGACCACCTTGCCCGACACACGCTTTTTCTGCACTGACGTACGCGAGGATTGCCCTGTGGCGTCCACCGCTTTCAACACAATCGTCTTATCAACAATCTCATAGCTGATGCCGGTTCCGGCAAAAAGCTTCGACAGGACATCAGACAGTTTTCCGTTTTTTGCCCGGAGAGTTACATCCTGCTTCAAGTCTACTTGAGAATTGTTGTAGAAAAACTTATAACCTGTTTGTTTTTCTATCTCATCCATCACACTTCCGATAGATTGAGATTTTGCCGACAAAGACACCTTCTGTGCCTGCAACGATGCCGAAGGATACGACAGCATAAGGCAAAAAAGCATAAAAAAGAAGACTCTTTGCGGTAAAATGAATAGATTTGACTGTTTCTTCATAACTTTGTCATGAATTTTAGATTAATAAATCGCTGCATAAGCAGTTTTAGTTTAACATTCTGCATGTAGAGAGGTAGCCCCATACCTTTTCTACATGCTTTTTCTTAAGGCAGTATTTTTAGCATAATCGTTAGGTTTAGAGGGTTTATAGTTTATTTTGTCAAGCCAAACAAGCAAAGCCAAGTTTGCTTTTTCTCTATCAGTATACGATATACTTTTCACAATATCCGTTGCCTTGGGTGGCCGGCTTGAAATTCATGTCCGACGAGATTTTCAATATTTCCAGTACGTTTTCCAATCTCTGCTTCTCCAACACACCGGTAAAGGAGTTCTTGTACACGCGTTCATCCACCACTTCAAACTCAACATTATATCGCTTGGCCAATGTCTTCAGCACTTCTTTTACAGGCGTGTTTCTAAAAAGGAGCCTTCCGTCTTTCCACGATGTGACAACATCTACCTCCACTTTCCTTACGCTCACCTCGTGCTGTGCTGCCCGATAGCTTATCTCTTCGCCCGGAACAATATGCCGCTCTGTCCACTGCCGGTCGCCATCAACATACTCCATTGCTATCGCCCCCTCTTCCAGCGTAGCCCTGACCCAATGTCCGGTCCGGTCGGCCTCCACGTTAAAGCGAGTGCCATACACCTTGATGTCTGCACGGGCCGAGGTGCCTACCACAAACGGATGCTCTCCATCCTTGGCTACGGCGAAATAGGCTTCACCCTCCAACTCAACCCTGCGTTCATCCCCTGTAAACCTTTCGGGATAAGAAATCCGTGAATCGGAATTCAGCACCACCTCGGTGCTGTCGGGCAAAGTAAGCGTGGCGGTAACTCCGGGCTTCGTTGCATAAGACAGCATAGTTACATGCCTATGGTCTGATCCACGGTAAAACAGCAGAAAAGCAACAACAGCCAACGGCATGAACAGTATTGCCGCTACCCTCTCCAGCCTTCTGAGCCACAACAAGAATCGCTGGCGGCGCAATCGTCCGTTCACCCGTGCCAAGGCCTTGGACGTATCTATATGCTGCAATACACACAGGCAGTCCATGGCACGATAAGCCTCGGCTATGCTCTCGCCTATGGCACGATGCTCGTCCGACAAAGCCAGCCAGTCTTTCACCCTCTCTTCTTTCTCTTCGTCGAGCTTACCTTCATAATACAATGGAAGGAGGTGTTCTATCTGTTCGTTATCATGTTTCATCCTATGATTCAGCTTTTTAATTCTTAACGTTTTGGCAGGCAGATTGACGGCTTTGTTCTTCTGATTTCCGAGTTTTTCCCTTGGATTTCAAACTTTAGGCTTTTAAAACAGGGGGAAGACGAAACCACGAGTCTGAACGATGCCCTTTTCAGGGACTTATCCTCAACTAACCCATCAACCCATCAATTCATATTTTAAAAGACAAAGCCAATGCCCATATTCCTAAATAAAAACTGATAATTTTTGTCATTTATATTTCTTTCTCTATTTTTGCAATGTCAAAACAACCGCATAATGGAAAATAAATCATCTGCATACGACGATTCGCACCTCCTCTCGCTCATGAACAAGGGCGAAAAAGAGGGATTCGATGCCATTTTTCATAAATACTACCGGCCATTATGCTGTTACGCCTATCAGTTTGTCTGCCTCGAAGATGTAGAAGAAGTGGTACAGGATGTGCTGCTTGGCATTTGGGAAAATCACGAAAAGCTGTTCATCAGAACCAGTCTGCACACCTATCTTTTCCGAGCCGTTCGCCTGCGGTGTCTCACACGCATCGAGCAAAACACCGCCATACGCCGGCGTGAAACCCATTATTGGAAACAATACATGGAAAACACAACGGTCAATCCCGACGAATTTCAAACAGAAGAACTCATCAAACGCATCAACGAGGCCATCAACCAACTGCCCGAGAAATTCCGCCAGGCTTTTGTCATGCATCGGTTTCAAGACTACAGCTATAAAGAAATCGCCGAAACACTCGGCGTATCGCCCAAAACAATAGACTATCGCATACAACAGGCCTTGAAACTTCTACAGAAAGATCTCAAGCAATACTATCCTTTCCTCTTGCTGCTATATCAGATACACCGCTCGTAAGCCCAACGAATACCTCATCATCTTCCGCGATATTGCCATCGCCAAAAGCGTACTCTTAGAAAGATTGAAGGCTATCTATCACCCCCGAATATCTTACCCCGAACTCAAGAAATAATCAACGTTTTTGTGCAGCCAGATGAGCAGAACCAAGCTTGCTTGAGTTATGCCATGGCTAAAAAACGCACTTTTCGAGGAACGAGAAAAGAACGTTTAAATTAAGCCAGATGAGCAGAACCAAGCTTGCTTGGGTTATGCCATGGCGGAACGGGTTGATGAGCTTGCGAGTAAAACGCACTTTTTGAGGAACGAGAAAAGAACGTTTCATTTCTTCGTTTCTGAATCGACATCTAACCTTTACGCCGATTAGGGTTAAGAAATACGACTCAAAAAATCGGCATCCTTTAGGTTCTAAACGTTAGTCGCCGGCAGTTGGTTTCTATGTTGTGAATGGTGGTGCGTGTGCTTGCTTAAAACAATGTATCTTTACTGATAGTCTTCAAAAGCATCGCTGAAAAGTTGTAAAACAGACTAAATCGCCTATCAATAAAGACTAAACTCCATTTCTTTTCAGTCTGAATCGCCATGCAATTCAGCCTAAAGAAGAAGGCCCAAAGATGGAGTTGAGGAGGAAAAAGATAATGATAAGCAACATGATTAATGAGCCGAGAGTAAAGAAAGAACGAGATAATACACCGGTTCGGGTTAAGAAATACGGCTTAAAAAGTCGGTAATCATTATATTCTTTTGCAACGACAAACCATTATTGTTCAACAACAAACTATTTTTTGCAACGACACACACAACCTTTCACGACTCTAACGAATAAGTATTATTGGTTGTGATCATTTGCTATGTTGTTGCTGAAATAATTCTAAGAGAACAACAAACACAACTCTTCACGACATTTCCAAGAATATTTGTGAGGTAATGGCATACAAAGATGCGTTGAGAAGAGAATGGGTGTTGCTGAAAATTGTGAATGGTTGTGTGTGTAGTTGCTTACCAATCTATCCGTTCTTTTCTTGTCCCTCAAAAAAACACACCATCCCCTCCCCCTTTTGGAGAGGGGTTGGTATGAAATTACAACAGAGCCTTTATCTCTGCGTCAATATCTTTTATCTGCACATCACGCTTTTGGAGGGCGTTATTGCGGTCGACAAGGAAAAAGGTGGGGAGTTGTTGTACGTTATACTGCACGAGATAAGGACTTGCTCCGCCTCTGTTATCCCACACACTCACCCATGGCAAGGCTTCGGTCTTGGTCTTCCAGAAATGTTCTTGCGGGTCGAGCGACACTTGGAATATCTCAAAACCTTGTGCGTGATACTTATTATATAGGTCGCGAAGCATCATGGTACGCTTCAAACTACCTTCGGTTGCAAAAGCATGGAAGTCGAGCAATACGACCTTTCCTTTGAGTTGCGACAAACGACGTGCCACACCTTTGTTGTCGGTCAGGGCGATATCGATAATACCCGAGGCATCTATTTTAGAAGCATCAATCACCTGGTTTTGTCTGCTTTCAACAATGCGGACATTCTTCATGCCCTCAATGGCTATGTTGTGAAGATTCAAACCACGCTCTGCCTTTGGGAAATAAGTGTCCCAACTGGTGGCTACGGCAGCAAACACCTTTACATCATCTTTGCTACTGCGAGGATTAAAAACAAGTGTCTGCATATTACCCAGTACCACGGTTTGGAAGAGAGCATAGTAAGCGTATGCCTTCATGGGTTCTTGGAAGATATAGTTCACCTTGATATCCTTTTTGTAAGCCTCCAAAACCTTTTGTACACTGTCTTCCACAGCTGTTACGCCTAACATCGGACTATTAACAATCTCGTTGACCTGTGCCTGCAAACGCATCTGATGCAACGCCAGTTCTTTAATTTTCAAACAGTTGTCAGAACCTTCCACCTCATAAGCCGTCGACATGGTGGGATATTGTGCCTTCACCTTGATGGTTTCGGTCGAATCGACCGAGAGGTTGATTTGCTGTTCGGCTATGCGTAAACGATAAAACTCGGGAGCTTGGGGTGCTGTGTGCGAGAAGCTGAATGTGCCGTCAGCGTCGAGCTTTGCACTATCCACTTTCACCGGACCGTCAAGACTGATGTTTTCTAAATACAAAATCGAGTCTTGGGCTTGAGCGATGGTGCCTTCTACCTTGAATTGTTTTTCACCGCACGAGGTTATAGCAACGGCAGCCAAGGACAGGCATGCCATAGAAAAGAGGTTCAATGTTGTTTTTTTCATAACTGATGATTGATAATATGATACAAAAGTAGTGCAAATGAAGGAAATAGCAAAACGAATGTGCCTTTTAACACTCTTGTGGAGCGTTTGGCAGTCGTTTGTGGAGCTGCAACAAAGCAGGGATGAAAATACAAAGAGAGAAAAAGATACCCATCAGCATGGTTCGGGTGTCGCCATGGAAAAGGTCTATGAGCTTGCCGTCTGCCATTTCGGGCATCAGATTATACATCACATACGCCACGGTGTTGTTTACCCAATGATAAACAATGCCGGGGATGATGCTGCCGCTGCGATAATACATCCAACCGAGCAGTATTCCGATGAGTGTGGCGTGCATGCCTTGCAGCAGGTTGCCGTGTACGGCTCCGAAGAGTAGGGCTGAGATAAAGATGGCAAACCAGCTCATCTTGCCTTTAAACACTTGCAACAAGGTGCGGAGGATGGCTCCACGGAAGACCATTTCTTCGGCTATGGGGGCGAGGATGCCCAATGCAAGATAGCCCCACCGCTCGCCTAAGATGGCGGTGAAGAGCTGCACAAGATGGTCGGGCAGGGCAATTTGCGTCTGCTCATAAAGCCATTGCAGGGGCAAGATGCTACCTAAAGCCAAGAATATTGCCCAAACGAGGGCTGCCCATGGCCTGCTACGGATGTAGCGGCGGTGAAAGGGTGTCCACTTTCGCCATACAAAGAGGGCAATGGTGGCAACACTTGCCAGGACAGAAATGATGATGAGTTGCATTCCTTTGCTGTCTGTTTGAGCAGTGGAAGCTGCCGATTCATGGCCCATCAAGCCAAATAAAAGGAATGTCAGCAAACTACTCAATACATGAATCATGAGAAATGCCACCAAATACCAAAGGGTATTAAGAATGTCTTTTGTAGATTTTGTTATCATTGTTCTTTATATTAATTTTATTAGACCCATAAGTTTTACCAACTCATCACTCTCGCTCGCGTAATCGTCTCGTCTTCTCTCATCTTCTCTTTCAAGGCTTCTACCGAGTCGAACTTCAGCTCATCTCTTATCCTATCCACAAAGCGGATAGTTATTTCCTTGTCGTAGATGTCGTTCGAGAAATCGAGGATATGGGTTTCAACGGTGAGATGTGAGCCGCCATAGGTGGGGCGAGTACCTATGCAAGTCATACCCACCATGCGTTGGGCGAAGTCTTCCACCTCAACTTCCACAATATAGACACCCTTGGCAGGAATGATTTGTGGGATATCGTCCATCGAGATGTTGGCTGTGGGATAGCCCAACTTACGGCCCTCTTCAAAGCCTTTCACCACTCTGCCGCTCAAACTATAGGCATAGCCCAAGCAGTGGTGTGCCATGCGTACATCGCCTTGTGCCAAACTCTGACGGATAAGCGACGAACTCATCCTCACGCCTCCCTCTTCATAACCGGTGGCTTCGTGTACCTCAATACCCATTTCTGCACCATATCGACAATAGTCGGAAAAGCCTTCCGAGCGATTATGCCCAAAACGATTGTCGTAACCAATGAGCAACCGTGCCACGTTCAAGCGTTCTTTCAATACTTTTTGCATAAATGTCTGTGCCGACATGGCAGCCATTTCCTTGTCGAAGGGCAACACCACGCAATAGTCCACACCTGTTGCAGCCAACAGTCGCAACTTCTCTTCGTGTGTGGTGAGCAGCTGTGGCACAAAGGTGGGTTGCACCACCTGTCGCGGATGCTTGCCGAAGGTGATAACCATCGACGCCATCTCTGCCTCCTTGGCATGCTGCATCAAACTATGAATAAGGTGTTGATGCCCCCGATGCACGCCATCAAAAAAACCGATGGATGCCACGCAAGGCGGTAAATCTAAATGGGTATCTTTTAAATTAATTATTTGCATCTTCTTTTCTTTTGTTGTTTGCAGGGTCCTTCCCTGTATCCAAGTGCCAGATTTCCTACACTCACCTATTTTCTTTTACCATTCTATCACAATCATGGAAACTCCTCCTCTTGGCAACCTGTGGTTGCTGTTCGCAACTTTACAGCAAAGAAAGCAACGGGTCGGGGGAGGTTATCATCTCCATCCACTCCTCTCCGGTCTTCTCGTGCCAAGCCTTGATGCCCACACTTCTTGCTCCTTCGCAATTGGCCAGAGAGTCGTCGACAAACAGTGTTTCTTCTGCTTTTAAGTGAGCTTCTTGTAGTACCTGTTCAAAAATAGAGGCAGAAGGTTTGAGTTGGTGCATTTCGTAAGAAAGGAATACACGTTCAAAATAATCATTCACGCCCAAACCTTTATCATTCAGCCTTTCTTTCAAGCAATGATTCCAATGCATCTCGTTGGTATTGCTCAAGAGAAACAAGCGATATTTCTTTTTCAACAGCAAAAGACATTCTTTCTTCTCGTCGGAAATCTCACCCAAGAGTTGGTTCCAAGCCCACACGATATCATCGTTGGCAATATTGCTTTGAGTGAGGTGCCTCACCTCATCGCAAAACTCCTGCGTGTTGGTATTCCCTATTTCCGAATCATAAAAGAGGTCTTGCACCTTACCCTCTTTCACATAGTGTACCACCTTGTCCATACCCACCTGTTCGAACGCTTCGATGCAACGCTGTCTTTCCAGATTAATAAGCACCCCGCCAAGGTCGAAAATAATATTCTTTATACCTGTCATATCTCTTTCTTTCATTATCCATGCTGTTAATTGAACATTGTTCAGAAAGCCTGTGCCTCCACCGCCATCCGGCAATAACGTTACAAAGTTACAGAAATAGCCCCTAACAACCCTTTTGCCCATCCACATTTATTTCTTTTTATATAAAATATTTGCATGTTTACGCCAAAACCCCTATCTTTGCACCCGAAAACTTAACACCCTCGCGGTTTTAAGCAGGACTTGTAGCTCAGTTGGTTAGAGCAACAGACTCATAATCTGGAGGTCCCTGGTTCAAGCCCAGGCTGGTCCACAAATAGGTTTCAAGAGGACGTCAGACAATACGTCACTTTAGCCTTCAAAACAAGGATAATCGCTGT
>JALEWR010000236.1 GCA_022783515.1 Prevotella sp. | reverse complement strand
AAAATACCCAAGTTCATTCAACATCATATCAAACAAACTCGCTTCTTGTACTACTACTGTCTATGTAAATCTATCAATGAACTCTTTCATAAATGCCCCGATAACTTCGTTCTCGAAAGCGGATGCAAAGGTAAAGAGTTTATAAACTAAAACCAAACATTTCAAGAAGAAATATTTAAAATACCGCCGATTTTAACATTTGAAAACACTTAAAGCTAATTAAAAATTTAATCTACCTTATTATATATAATCAAATCAAAAAAACAGAGAAATACAAGAGAGAAGAAAATGAGGTAAGGAGAGGCAAGCAATACATTACAATCCACAAGCACATCATAATGAATAAATATATTAGGGCAAATGAATACAAATGCACACTATACATAAAGATACACAAAATATCACAATTAAACCCTAACTAAAACCTTGATTATCAAGAATTGAAGACATTAATAAAAAAAAATAGGACTAAAATAAAATTAAAGAGAAATTAATATGTAAATTTGCCACATTATTCAACAATTGAACAATAATTATTCAACAATCCAACAAGAAAATCAAAAAATCTCAACTTTTTATTTTTTCTATCTCCAAAATATTGGCATAGGAGAGTAACATTTTACCCATTATGAAAAGATTAATTCGTACAGCCTTGCTGCTGTTAGCCCTATTCAGTTGTATCACTGGTGCGGCAGAAACAATCGATCAGATGCGAGATCGACTGTCTAAAAACGTGTATTATCGACTCAGAAGTTATTACGACACCTACGCTGTAGATGCCGGCGGAAGAACGTTGACAATTCCTGCAAGTGGCGACTTAACCAATGCGTGGAACAGTATTTGGAAAATCGTCCCCGTAGGTAATGGATATACCTTCCAAAATGTATTGACCGAAAAATACCTCAATACTCCTGCCGGACTCTATACGCCTTTCCCCACTTCCACAACTCCGCAAACATTGTATATCAAGCCCAGCACTTACCAGTCGGCTAACAATCATGTTGTGATTTCTCAACATACCTCAACCGCAGGCACGACAGTAGCTCATGCCGATGGTTCTCGGCAAGTAGTATTTTGGGAAGCCAACACTTCAGCCACTCAAAGCAATGCCTCTGACTGGCGTTTGGAACCTATAGCCAATATTGACCAAACTGCATTAGAGAATTTCCGTGCAGCAACAACACCGGTGGCAGGAGCCTACTATTATATTAAGAGCAAGGAATATCCTACCAAACGCATACAATCCCCCATGACTGAAACAGCAGCTTTGGCTGTGGATGCCAATAATGCTGAGCATAGACAGCTATGGCAATTCATTAGCATGGGTAATGGTCAGTATGCGTTGAAGAACGCTGTCACAGGTCTTTATATACAGAACAATGCCGGACAGAGTGCCGACTTTGTGATGGGCAGAACGGCAGCACCCTTCAGTTTGAATTTCTACACCACTTCAACCCCCTTCTATTTCACTGCTCAAGGAACCAGCCATGTACTCCACGCTGCAGCTTCGCAATCCTACCACATTGTAGGTTGGTATTCCGATGCTTCGGCCTCACATTGGATTTTGGAGCGTTCTCCACTAACCACGCAAGACATACAGGCATCTATCAATGCACTCCAAGGTTTCCAGAACTTGGCGGCCAACGCTCAAAACTATACCGACAAGCTCACCACCTTTTTTGAAGATGCTGCCTGTACAACACTCAAACCGGCTTATCGCAGTAAGAGCGACACTGATTTACGCAACGAAATGGCTGCAGCCGGCTTGCCCGAATTATTGCAAGAGACTGCTGTAAAGGTGAAAAACCAAACATGGAATGTGTATAACGATTTGGCTAACAATTATGAAAAATCATTCCGTATAGCTGAATACAAGCCTCATAGCGACCCCAATACCTGGGCGAGAAAAAACCATTTGATGAGGACCTCATTCGTCTATTCACAACTCACCAATCCCACAGGTATTACTGCCAACTCCGGTGAGACGATGTGTATCTTCGTAGACCAATTGCCTCCTGCAGGAACGACCTTAGGCGTGGAATTGGCATCAGGAAACAATAGCACGGGGGTATACCTCCCCTTAAAGAAAGGTGTCAACTTTATCTATCCAGAAGATAAATCACATCTGTATATACGCTATAACATCACCGATACCCTACTCCACATTTCGGCTCTTCCCAAGATAAAAATCCATATCGAAAAGGGGCGTTCCAACGGTTATTTCGACACCGAACGCCACACCAACCAGTCGTGGAACGAGATGCTCACACTCAAACAAGCGGGTTTCATGCAAGACGACGATTGGCGTATGAAGTCAAAATGGTACACCTTTATCTTTAAGCGTCAACATGTAGAAAACAGCCAAAATAATGGCGAATGGAATTATCATGGCCAACAAAAGGGGTTGAAAGATGTTTTGATTTTATGGGATTCATTCTGTCAGATGGAACTCGACTTCCTCAGTGTCGAACGTTTTGCCGATCGCTTTAACTGTCCGCTCCTTGCCACCTATACCAACGATGGAGGTATGTTTGCCACAACTTATGGTATCTATGGCATCACCACGCTCAACTATAACACGTTGGCAGAAAACTACGAAAATTCTGAAGGTGACGGAATATGGGGGTTGGTACACGAAACAGGTCACCATTTCCAAGATCTCATCACCATGAAGGGTGCCTTGGAAAGCTCCAACAATATGTTCTCTAACATTGCCATGTGGCGTACAGGCACCAACGTTTCTCGAGGTATGCCATTGCCACAGCTCATCGATGCTTGCGTTAATCAGAACAAGAGTTGGATGGATATCGGTTTGAGCGAACGTATTCGCCTCTACTGGCAATTATGGTTCTACTATGTAGAGTTGGGACATAAGCCTACTTTCTTTAAAGAATTATACGACAAATTCAGAAATAGCCCCATGGACGGAGCCAACGGTAGAACTGACTTTTTGAAGTTTGCCAAATTCTGTAGCGATGTGGCACAAGAAGATTTGACCGATTTCTTCGAGTTCTACGGCTTCTTCAAACGCACCGGCAACAACATCCGCATCTATTGGGGAGATACTTTCTACGATACAAATTATGCACAAATATTCACCAACGTAACACAAGAGGATATCGACGAAGCCAAAACTTACATGAGCCAATACTCTACCAAGCGTAGAAATCTCTACTTCTTGGACGAGCGTGTACAGCCAGAAATCAACAAAAATCCATACATGTTGCCCGGTGCTCCACGTTATGCCACTTCAGCTAATGCCACACCTGGCGATGTCAATGAGATGGGTTCATTTGGTCATAGCAGCGAATATGTTGCTCCCGTTGCCCCTCAACCCACAAGCGTTGTTTTGGATAATCGCACCTTTACCATGGCCGGCGAACATGTAGTGGGCTACAAGGTCTATAACGCAAGCGGTCAGTTGGTATATGCTTCTAACCGTGCTGTCTTCGATATTCCCACTTCTGTCGACCTTTCAACGGCTCGTATCGTAGCTGCCGGTGCCGACGGAACCGACGTTGAAGTATATAAGAACGGTAAGATTGTGGATCAATACAATCAACCCATAGACAATAGTGGTTTCAAGAACACTGCTGCTTTGGCTTTGTCGCAACCCGGCAAACAGGTAGAGCACACCTACTATATACGTCTGACCCCCAACACCTCTGTTTACCTCAATGGCAACACCGTCAACACCACATCAATGACCGATCGTGGTCAGTTTGCCTTCTATGCAGGAACAGCAGAAGGCACCTATTATATTTATTCGGTAACAGCCAACAAATGGCTGGGATATACCGACGGAAATGCCGGTACCGACAAAATCACATTGAATGATACAAAGGCCGGTGCAGTGCAATGGAAGGTGAAGAAAGAAAGAGAAAACGGTACAAGCGTAGACATTATGCCTCTCTCAGGCGATAATGGCTGGAACTGGTATGGTGGACTTAGCTCTACACGCAACAGCATGGGATTGTATAACATCGGCGATGATTACTCATCATGGACACTCATCCCGGTTAACAATGCCAGCGTCTTTGAGGAAGAACTCACCCGTGCTAACGACATGATGGCACGCAAAGGCCCCGGTTATCCTTCAGAAAGTTCGGCTGCACGCAGAAACTTGAGTCAAACACACACCGACTTTACTGCTGCATACAAAGCTTATCAGGCTGCCGACCAACAGTATAAGGCCAATCCCACAGATGCCAACCATCAAGCAAAAGATGCGGCTTACACATCTGCAACAACTGCTTTAAACAATCTGAAGACGGCAACAACCACTTATACGACTTCTAAAACAGAAATCATGATGCCCGAGGATGGTAAGGTTTATCGCATCAAGTTTGCTCACAATGGCAATGCCTTGACCAATCACCGTATGCCCGACAACAACGAAGCGAACAACATCACCCTCGCTCCTTGTACCGATACCCGCAGCTATTGGGTTTGCCAGTACAACCAAGACGGTTCTTTCTATCTGGCTTCTCTCAAAGGCAACGGTTGCATCAACCTCAATGCATCAACCTATAGTGCAACCCTAACCGACAATGGTATGAAACTACAGGCAGTAAGAGGCTATAAGTTTGGTACACTTTATTTAAGAGGCAACAATCAAACGCTGATGGGTTCAACCGAAAAGACCTATCTACAGAGCACAAGTTCTTTACAGGCTCTTGAATCAGACAGCCAAAACGGAACCGACTTCTACTTTGAAGAAGTAGCCGACTCTGCCTTTACACTCGACATCAAGAGTGGCAACAACGGCAACTTCTCTACCATCAACCTGCCCTATGCAGTGGAATTGCCCGAAGGCGTGAAACTTTATCAGGCAGTGAAAATGACCGGTGATTTGGAGATAAAAGAGATACAACCCGTCAACAACACCACGGGTAAGAAGGTATTGCCAGCTTATACTCCTGTAATCCTATCGGCCGCAACAAGTGGCAAGCTTACGCTGCAACCCACTATGTCCAGCCACAGCCAGGTGGAAACAGGTATGGAAGGTACCATCTCACGCATTCCCAACAGTAGCCTGCAGCTCGCAGTGTACCACTATTACGCATTGACACAAGACAACAACACCTTCCTCATGCGTCAAATAAGAAATGCTGCCATCCCTGCTAATAAGGCTTACTATCGCGTTCCTGTATCTGCAGCTCCGGCTCCGCCCATGACACTCAACCTCGTCTTCGACGAAACAACAGGCATTGGCATCACCGAAGCAGAGAAGAAAGCCGAAAAGACATATGACCTCAGCGGCCGTCCTGTCTACAAACAACAGGGTCAGGGCGTCGTGATTGTTGGAGGCAAGAAGGTCATCAGGCATTAAGATTATCAGCAAGCAATTAATGCAATGCTTATCATAAAAATGAGTAAGGAGCAGCTATTTCGCCCCTTACTCATTTTACTTCCCAAACACTTTCAGCAGTTCATGCCGAACACAGGCAAAAATCTCAAGTACAAAACAAACAATAGGTAACAAACATTCATTTCCCATCATTATGAAAGACAAGTATTCTGATAACAAAAAAGAGTATTCCTCTCCGGCAATAAAACACTATGCCTTACCGGCTGCCAACATCATGACAGCGTCCGGCCTCAACAAACTGCCGGTAGACGAAGCCAAGTATATTGATTTAGAAGAAGAGATACTATAAAGACAAAAAAACTCGAATGCCAAGTCATGACATTCGAGTTTTTTTATTGCCGTTGATGAGTTCTTGAGTTAATAGGTTTTAGACTAGTGAACTGTTGATTGGCTGGTACTTTATCAACCAACCTTTTCACAGCCAAAACTTATAAGCTCCATCCTCAAATCAATATCCCTTGCTCTTTGGTTTGTTGGCACCGTCGTCAATGAGGTTTTCACCCGTCATTGAAGCAGGTTTTTCCAAGCCCATGATATGAAGGATAGAGGGTGCAACGTCTGCCAAACGACCATCTTTCACTGTGGCACTGTTGTTATCTGTTACATAGATAAATGGCACAGGATTGAGCGAGTGAGCTGTATTGGGCGAATTATCATCATTCAATGCGTTGTCTGCATTACCGTGGTCGGCAATGATAATAGTGTCGTAGCCATGACCTTTGGCAGCCTCAACCACATCTTTTACACAGTTGTCAATGGCATGCACTGCCTTGGCAATAGCGTTATAAACACCGGTATGACCCACCATATCGCCATTGGCAAAGTTCACAACGATAAAGTCGTACTTCTCGCTATTGATAGCCTCCACCAATTTATCTTTCACTTCGTAAGCGCTCATCTCGGGTTTGAGGTCGTAAGTTGCTACCTTGGGTGAAGGCACGAGGATGCGGTCTTCACCGGCGAATGGTTCTTCGCGACCACCATTGAAGAAGAATGTAACGTGTGCATACTTCTCTGTCTCGGCTGTATGAAGCTGAGTCTTGCCCAAAGAGCTGAGGTATTCGCCCAATGTTTCCTGTACATTCTCCTTGGGGAAGAGTACGGTAACATTCTTGAACGAAGCATCGTAAGGAGTCATGGTATAATATTTCAAGCCGGGGATGGTCTTCATGCCAACCTCTGTCATATCTTCTTGAGAAAGCACTTGTGTCAGTTCCTTGGCACGGTCGTTACGGAAATTGATGAAAATCACCACATCTCCTTCTTCCACCTTACCATTGCAAGATGCGTTAACGATGGGTTTAACAAACTCATCTGTAACTCCTTCGGCATAGCTTTCTTCCATAGCTTTCACCATGTCGTTAGCAGCCTTACCCTTGCCTTCAACCAACAGGTCGTAAGCCTCTTTCACACGATCCCAACGTTTGTCGCGATCCATGGCATAGAAACGACCCACGATGCTGGCAATATTGGCACCATTAGCTTGACATACGCCTTGAATCTCTTCGATAAAGCCTTTACCGCTCTTGGGGTCGGTGTCGCGTCCGTCCATAAAACAATGAACGAAGACACTGTCCAAACCATATTGCTTGCCCACTTCGATAAGCTTATACAAGTGGTCGAGCGATGAGTGTACACCGCCATTACTTGCCAATCCCATCAAGTGAACCTTCTTTCCGTTCTCCTTAGCATAGTTGTAAGCCTCCATCACACCGGCGTTTTGTGCAATAGAACCATCTTTGCACGCACGGTTAATCTTCACGAGGTCTTGATAAACGATGCGGCCTGCACCGATATTCAAGTGACCTACTTCCGAGTTACCCATCTGTCCGTCGGGCAAACCCACGTCCTCACCCGAAGCCAAAAGCTGTGAATGAGCCGATGTGGCATTCAACAAGTCGAGATAAGGGGTTGGTGTATTGTGGATAACATCTCCTTTTCCTTGTGTACCGATACCCCATCCGTCGAGTATCATCAATAGTGCTTTCTTTGCCATATTACTTATTTTTTATGTGATATTTTAAATTACAACGACCCTGTTATCTGCTTTCTAAAAACAAAATGTAAGCTGATAACTCATTGTCTACTGCAAAGATACGGCAAATAATTCATAGTTCATCATCCCAAAAGCATAATTCACGCAAGCAATTAAGACAGAATTGCCTTTTAATAGCAAGCCTTTTCTCTTCATTTCAGCCCCAAAATACGGTTCCTTTCCAACTCGCCAATTCTGAATCACACCAATTTAGCACTCAAAAACTTAAAAGTTTGCTTAACATTTATTATCAATAGTATTTCGGTTCACAGCAAATGAGTTGATAACTTTGTATATCTGATGATACCAACTAAGGCTGCTGAGAGGCGGTTATGGGGGTTATCATCGCGTTGATCAACAAATATTATATCACCACCATGAATCAAATTCATTCTACTTTAGCCCTTGCTGTAACGGCATTATTGCCGGCCTCGGCTCTTGCGGCACAGAAAAAGCCCAATATTATCTACATCATGTGCGACGACATGGGCTATGGCGACTTGGGTTGTTATGGCCAACCGTTTATCCATACTCCCCATATCGACAGGATGGCAAGTCAGGGTATGCTCTTCACTCAAGCCTATGCAGGGTCTCCGGTAAGTGCTCCGTCGCGGGCTTCGATGATGACCGGACAGCATACTGGTCATACCGAGGTGAGAGGAAACAAGGAATACTGGCAGGGAGTACCAACAATGAAATATGGCAATAACGACGATTTTACGCTCGTGGGACAACATCCGTATAGTGCCGACCATGTTATCGTACCCGAAATAATGAAAGACAACGGCTACGCCACAGGTATGTTTGGCAAATGGGCAGGCGGATACGAAGGTTCGGTATCTACTCCCGACAAGCGTGGTGTGGACGAATTTTATGGCTATATCTGTCAGTTTCAAGCCCACTTGTACTATCCCAACTTCTTAAACGAATTTAGCAGGAGCAGAGGAGATAAAGAGGTGAGGCGTGTTGTCTTGGAAGAGAATATCCGGCATCCTATGTTTGGCAAGGACTATGAAAAGCGGTCGCAATATGCTGCCGACCTCATACACCGCAAAGCGATGGATTGGATTGGCAAACAAACAGTCGGCAAACCTTTCTTCGGTATTCTTACCTATACGCTTCCACATGCCGAGCTGGCACAGCCCAACGATTCTCTGTTGGAGAAATATAAAAAACAATTCTTTACCGATCGCACTTGGGGAGGCCAAGAGGCCTCGCGTTATAACCCTGCCATACACACCCACGCTCAGTTTGCGGCCATGGTATCGCGATTGGATGCCTATGTGGGCGAAGTGTTGGCTTTGCTCAAAGCCAAAGGTCTGGACGATAACACTATCGTTATCTTTACCAGCGACAACGGGCCGCATGAGGAAGGCGGTGCCGATCCCACGTTCTTCGGGCGTGACGGTAAGTTGAGAGGATTGAAACGTCAATGTTACGAGGGCGGTATCAGAGTACCATTCATTGTGCGTTGGCCCGGTAAGGTGGCGGCAGGTGTAAAGAACGACCATCAACTGGCCTTCTATGACCTCATGCCCACATTCTGCGACTTGGCCGGAGTGAAGAATTATGTGAAACGATACACCAACAAACGTCTCAAGACAGACCATTTTGACGGCATCTCTTTTGCTCCCACACTCTTGAATAAAGGTGTACAAAAGCTGCACGATTACTTGTATTGGGAGTTTCATGAGACCAATCAGATAGCTGTGAGAAGGGGCGATTGGAAATTGGTTGTGGTGCATGGCCAACCCCGACTCTATAATTTAGCGTCGGACATTCACGAAGACCACGACATTTCCAAGCAGCATCCCGACATCGTGAAGCAGATGGTTGATATCATCAAAAAGGAGCATGTACCCTCTCCTCTCTTTAAGATTACCTTGCCGGAGGAAGACATATAGCTCTCTAAAGAAAATTAAGCTTTAGGCTCCCAAGGTCTTCCTTGCTGAACAACATTAGCTATTCTATGCGGCCATAGACAAGCACAGGCACCTTGGACACTTTATTAACATCCTCAACATTTATCCCCTATTAAAACCTCAAAAATGAAAAAGATTTTAACAGCATTAGCTCTTGCAGGCTCAATGGCAAGCTCTGCACAAACCAACCCATTGTGGATGCGTCATTGTGCCATTTCGCCCGATGGGAAAACCATTGCTTTCAGTTATAAAGGCGATATCTTTACCGTTCCGGTAGATGGCGGAAACGCCCAACAGCTCACCTCCAACGCAGCATACGATGCCTATCCAGTGTGGAGCAAAGATGGCAACACGCTGGCCTTTGCTTCTGCTCGCGAAGGTAGTTTGGATGTTTACAGCATCAGCAGATGGGGCGGAGAGCCACAACGACTCACCACACAGAGTGGCGACGAGATACCTCTCACCTATAAAGACAATAAGACTGTGCTTTATCAAGCCGTGGGAATGCCTACTGCACAGAGCATCCTTTTTGCCAGTCATACCTTCCCACAGATATACGAAGTGAGCATAGAGGGCGACAGAAGTAAGCTTTTCTCTACCCTCCCTATGATCGATCTCGATCTTCGGGCTAACGGCGACGCCCTCTATCACGATCAAAAGGGTTACGAAGACCCGTTCAGAAAGCATCACCAATCGCCCATCACTCGCGACATTTGGCTGAAGAAGGGCCACCAATACACAAAGCTCACCTCGTTCAACGGCGAAGATCGCACACCCAGATGGGCTGCCAATGGCGACGCTTATTATTATCTGAGTGAGGAAGATGGCACGTTTAATGTGTACAAACGCCAACTCGACGGCTCGGGAAAGACACAACTCACCCATCATAAGAACCATCCTGTACGTTTCCTCACCGTGGCCGGCAACGGCACCTTATGTTATGGCTACGACGGAGAGATATATACGCTGAAAGAAGGGGCGTCACCGCAGAAGGTGAACGTGCAGGTGACGGCCGACAGAAACGATAAAGACTTGAACCGAAAAACGCTCACCAATGGTGCTCGCGAGGTAAAGCTATCGCCCAACGGAAAGGAAGTGGCTTTTGTTCTCAATGGCGATGTCTATGTAACGTCGCTCGAATACAACACCACCAAGCAAATAACCAACACACCACAACAAGAACGCAACGTGAATTTCTCGCCCGACGGCAGAGCCATTGTCTATGCAGCCGAGCGTAACGGATTGTGGCAGATATACCAGACACGACTGAAGAAGTCGACCGAAAAGATGTTTACATATGCCACCGAACTGGAAGAAGAACAGTTGGTCAATAGCGGAAAGACCTCGCTACAGCCTGCGTATAGTCCTGATGGCAAGAGTATCGCTTTCTTTGAAGACCGGTCTACACTGCGTGTTATGGACGTTAAGAGTAAAGCTGTGCGTACGGTGATGGATGGAAAGTTTGTCTATTCGTATGCCGATGGCGACCTCTATTTTGAATGGAGTCCCGATAGCAGGTGGTTACTCACCAACTATATCGGCCATGGAGGATGGAATAGTCCCGACGTTGCCTTGGTAAACGCCGACGGAAAGGGCGAGATACACAACCTCACCGAAAGCGGATATGCAGACGGAGGGGGCAAATGGGTCTTGGGGGGCAAGGCCATGCTCTTCTTCAGCGACCGTGCCGGCTATCGCAGTCATGGCAGTTGGGGAGCCGAACGCGATGTTTATATCATGTTCTTCGACCTCGACGCTTACGAAAACTTTAGGATGACAAAGGAAGAAAGAAGCTTAGCGAAAGAAGAAAAAGCGATTGAAAAGGCTGCCGAACAACCTGCACAGAAAGGTAAAGACAAAAAGAAGAAGGCGGAAAAGAAGCCCGAGCCAAAAGTTTTAACATTCGATTTGGACAACTGTCGCGACCGTATCGTGCGACTCACCGTCAACTCTTCTCACCTGGGCGATGCTATCTTGAGTCCCGGTGGCGACACCTTATATTATCAAGCCGCATTTGAAGGAGGTGCCGACCTTTGGAAACGCGACCTCAAAGAAAATAAAACAGAAATTGTGATGAAGAATGTGGGTGCAGGAGAATTGGAAGCCGACAAAGCCTTCAAAAACCTTTTCCTCTGTACTTGGGGTGCTATCAAACAGATAGACTTAAGCAAAGGCAGTAGCAAGAACGTGAATTTCGAGGCTCGTTTCAATCATCAGCCTTACGCAGAGCGTCAATATATCTTCGACCACGCATGGCAACAGGTGAAGGATAAATTTTATGAGCCCACCCTGCATAACACCGATTGGGAGGGTTATCGCAAGAGTTATCAGCGTTTCTTGCCACATATCAACAATAATTACGACTTCCGCGACATGCTGAGCGAATTGTTGGGCGAACTCAACGCATCGCATACGGGGGCAAGATACAATGCTCCGGGAGCACCGATGACCTCTGCCGAACTGGGCATTTTTATCGACCATCAGTATCAGGGTGATGGTATCAAGGTAGAAGAAGTGGTGAAACGCGGACCTTTCGACGTGAAGAAAACGGGCGTAGGCAAAGGGTCGATTATCGAAAAGATTGATGGCGAGCCTATCCTTCAAGGCAAAGACTACACCCATCTCTTGGATGGAAAGGTGAATAAGAATGTCCGTCTCACCGTCTACAACCCCAAAGAGAAGAAGCGTTTTGATGTAACCGTCAAGGCAATCAGCAAAGGCATGCAGCAAGATTTGCTTTACAAGCGTTGGGTAGACCGTAATCGACAATTGGTAGACAGTCTTTCGGGCGGTAGGTTGGCATATGTTCATGTGAGAGCCATGAACAGCGAGAGCTTCAGAACGGTGTACAGCGAGTTGCTAAGCGACAAGAACCGCCGACGCGAAGCGGTCATCGTGGACGAACGGCACAATGGTGGCGGATGGTTGCACGACGACCTCTGCACCCTGCTCAGCGGCAAAGAGTATCAGCAGTTTGTGCCTAACGGCAGATATGTGGGCAGCGATCCGTTTAACAAATGGACCAAACCATCGTGCGTTCTCATCTGTGAAGACGACTATAGTAATGGTCATGGATTCCCCATGGTCTACAAAGAGCTGGGTATCGGCAAACTGATTGGTACACCGGTGGCAGGCACAATGACGGCTGTATGGTGGGAAACCCAAATTGATCCAAGCATCATCTTTGGTATTCCGCAAGTGGGTTGTCGCGACATGCGTGGCAACTATGGTGAGAATAAGCAACTCAATCCCGACATAGAGGTGTACAACAGTCCTGAAGATTATATCAATGGTCGCGACCGGCAGTTGGAAAGAGCCGTGCAAGAGATGTTGAAAGTGGTAAAACAAAAGTAACAACACGCATTACAATATATCCATTAAAAAAGCAATCCCTACTGAAAGGAATGGTCCTTCGGTAGGGATTGCTTTTTATGTGTATGGCCAATCATCACGCCTTCGCGGCCTCTTCAAAGGCAGCAGCCTCAGCAGCAGCGATGATTTCTTCTTTAGTCTGTTCCTTAGCCGATATATCGCTAAGGTCAAACTCCTTATCGTTCCAAATGTCGACCGAAGATATCGGGTCGCCATGCTCGGGTTCTACCACCACCTCAACTTTATTGACTTTAGGCTTTTCGGCTACAAGAGCAACAGCCTCGACGGGCGTTTCCTCTTGTTTTTCTTCAACCACAGCAACGGCTTCTATCGGAGTTTCTACATTCATGGATGCGGGTTCGCCTGCCGGTTGCTCCTCGGCCATCAGCCTGTTCTTCTTCAAGGCAAACACCCGGTCAGCAAAATCGGTCTCCTTCTTGAGCTTTTCCAAGGTGAGTTTCGATGCCAATTGCTGGCTCTCTTTCTTACTGTAGCCCGTCCCAGAGCAGCCTTCAAGTCCTTCTAAGAGAACGGTGAAAGCGAAGAACGGATTTCCGTCGTCGTCTTTCCCCTGCTTGTCGAGCGTAAATTCGAGCTTCACCCGATGCTTCTGACTCCATTCTATCAGCTTGCTTTTAAAGTTCACCTCCTTATAAGCCACCTTCTCCAGGTTGAGCATCTTGCCCAAAATGCGGTCTTGCATAAAAGCTTTGCAACGCTCATAGCCTCTGTCCAAGTAGATGGCTCCCATCAAAGCTTCAAACGCATTGCCACCCATATAGCTATTGTGCGAGGTGTTCTGTCCCGAGGAAAGAATGAGTTTGCTGATACCCATCTCTTGAGCAAGCTTGTTCAGCGTTTCTCGTTGAACGAGCTTACTGCGGGTATTTGTCAGGAAACCCTCTTTCTTACCGGGAAAATGCTGATAGACAATGTCGCCCACGATAGCATCCAAGATGGCATCACCCAAGAACTCAAGACGCTCGTTATTGGCCGGCTTGCCATTCGCCCCACGCTTCATCACACTCTTGTGCATCAAAGCCAATTGATAGTAACTGATGTTGCGAGGATAAAAGCCAAGAATTTTGTATAAAGACAAATAAAGCTCCTTTTCCTTTCGGAAAGGGAGCTTTACTCTATCAAGTATATTACTCAGCATATTTCTTGAAAATAACACATGCGTTATGGCCTCCAAATCCGAACGTATTACTTAATGCGGCACGCACTTCTCGTTTCTGTGCCGTATTGAAAGTAAAGTTCAAATCATAGTCGATATTCTCGTCAATGTCGTCTTCGGCATGATTGATCGTCGGAGGAACAATATCATTCTTCACTGCCAAAATGCTGGCCATGGCCTCAACGGCACCTGCAGCCCCTAAAAGGTGACCGGTCATCGACTTGGTTGAGCTGATATTGAGTTGATAGGCGTGTTCGCCGAAAAGGTCTTTAATGGCCCTGGCTTCAGAAATATCGCCCACAGGTGTAGACGTTCCGTGCACATTAATATAGTCGATGTCTTCGGGTTTCATCCCGGCATCTTCCAAGGCATTCATCATAACCAATCTAGCACCCAATCCTTCGGGATGACTTGCCGTGATATGATGTGCATCGGCACTGGCACCTTCGCCCACCATCTCGGCATAAATCTTAGCTCCGCGTGCCTTGGCATGTTCCAATTCTTCCAGAACGATACATGCTGCACCCTCGCCCATAACAAATCCGTCGCGACTGGCACTAAAGGGGCGAGACGCTCTTTCAGGGTCGTCGTTACGGGTTGACAAGGCATGCATGGCGTTAAAACCGCCCACTCCACTACCGCAGATAGCTGCTTCTGCACCACCACTCACAATCACATTGGCTTTGCCCAAACGTATCTGATTGAATGCGTCGGCAAGAGCTGAGGTTGAAGATGCACAAGCAGAAGTCGTTGTATAATTAGGACCGTGCAAGCCATACATAATGGAGATTTGACCGGACGCAATGTCGGCAATCATCTTGGGGATGAAGAAAGGGTTGAACTTAGGACCTTCGTCCAAGTGTTGTCCATAATATACCACCTCGTCTTCAAAAGTTTGGATACCACCGATACCCACTCCATAGATCACTCCGATGCGGTTTCTATCTACTGTCTCCATGTCCAAACCACTGTCTTTGATACCCTGGATGGCCGAAATCATAGCCAACTGAGTATAGCGGTCGAGTTTACGAGCCTCTTTACGATCAAGATAGTCGTTGATATTGAGGTCTTTTACCTCGCAAGCAAACTTGGTTTTGAAGTTAGTAGTATCAAAATGTGTAATAGGAGCGGCACCACTCTTGCCCGCAACCATATTTGCCCAAGTTTCTTCGGGCGTGTTGCCAAGCGGAGTAACGGCACCAAGACCTGTTACTACTACTCTTTTTAATTCCATTAGCAATAAAAAAATTACTATTAATTACTCGATTAACGCTTGTAAAAAGAAATGGTTAGGGCTACACGAACAAGGGTTCATGCGGCCTTAACCATAGGTTTTAAACTTACTTCGCGTTCTCTTCGATGTAAGCAATAGCGTCGCCAACTGTACCAATCTTCTCAGCCTTATCGTCTGGAATAGAGATACCGAAAGCCTTTTCAAATTCCATGATCAACTCAACTGTATCGAGTGAGTCTGCACCAAGGTCGTTTGTGAAGCTTGCTTCAGCCTTTACTTCTGCTTCGTCAACACCAAGTTTATCAACGATAATAGCTTTTACTTTTGATTCAATTTCTGACATAATTATTAATTTTAGAGATTTTGTAAAATAAATTCTATTTAAAATTCGGATGCAAAGGAAAACATTATTTTTCATTCTGGCAAATATTCTGTGCAAAAAAGGGGGATTCTCTGCACAAACACCCCCACTTTGTGCAAGAAAACCGATGTTTTTTGTCTTCTTGACGCATATCACTCATCAGATAAGGCATAAAAACAACAATAAAGGGAGAGAGTTCTTGAAAGATTTCCGCTACCTTTGCTCACGATAAAGACAATGGAATGACGAACCAAGGGCTATCTCTTTCAACTGCAAATCAGACTAAATTGCACAACAACTAAGGCTGAATGGCAGAGCAAA
>JALEWR010000233.1 GCA_022783515.1 Prevotella sp. | reverse complement strand
AGACAAGACATCTTTAAAGTAAGCCATACCACCACGACGAGCAAACTGGTTGCGTCCGGAACGCACATTTACCACAATATCGGGAATATTTCTAAACTTACATCCTGCTTCCATCATCCTTGCCCAGAGATAATAATCTTCTTGTCGGAAATCGGGAAGATAACTGCCCGCATTCAGCAAATCTTGCTTCTTAAAAATGACCGTTACATGATTTACCCCACATCGAGAACGCATAAATGCTTTTATCTCCTTATCCTCAAGTGGTAAGATACGCTTACTCATCACGTTATCCGGCGTATCCACAAACTCTGTGATCATTCCGCCAACAATAGAGAGTTGAGGGTCTTCTTGAAAGCAACGCATTTGTTTCGCAAATCTATCGGGCAACGAGATATCATCCGAATCCATACGAGCCACATAGTCGTATCGGGCATGCTCCACCGCAATACGCAAGGCAGCCCCCAATCCTCTGTTCACCTCCTGCGGAAGGAATGTAAGCTGTGTTGGTCCATAGTCCACGGTCTTGACCACCGTTTCCAACTCTGCAGGAATCGGCCCGTCAGCCACAATCACTATTTCATCGGGTGGCAAGGTCTGGTTAACAATACTCTCTAATGCTGTTTTCAAATCGGCCGGCACATCACTCTTATATATCGACATTGCCACCGAAAACTTATACTGCTGATTTGTCATTGCTTTCTCATATTTTTGTTATCTTCCAAAGATTGCTCCCAAACGGATTGCATATATCATTCTTGCGAGTCCTATACATATACATGCAATCATGAATGCGACTAACGGTGAAACCACCAATACTACATAACCAAGACTCATATCATCCATCAAAGAAATCAGGTTTTGGATACCAAGCACAGATAGAAGGTACAAGACAAAATAGTGGAGAGTATATACTTGCAGCGTTTGAGTTCCTATCACGGTTACCATCTCCTTCAAACAACTCTTACCCCAAAAGTCTTTGCGTTTCAAACGCATTTCTGTATAATAGAAAAGAACCATGAAGAATATAGCAAGAGGAATGCCGGCCGCAACAAACAGCAATTTGTGTATAATCTCATTAGTGAAATGATTTCCAACAAACAGCATTATTAAACCCAAAAATAAAGAGCCACCCATCATCTCCATCACTCTATTTTTTATTTTATCAATAAAAACGTCGCGAATGAAGACTCCGGTAGCGAATGCCGGCCACATCTGCCATAAGTAATCTGTTGAGATTGTTGTCCCGACAAGTGTCCTGCGAAAGAAGAAATGCAGAGAAATAAAAATTAACTCAACACAAATTACTGCCACAAGCAGTTTTACTTTACAGATTCTTATTAAATGCAAAACAATAAAATAAAGTACGATGACCCATAAGAACCAATATCCATTCTTTGATTCTGAAGTAAAAAAGGCAACAAAATCACCGTCTGTCATAAATGTGTATGACAGTCCTATAATAAAGAAAGGTATTAAGATTTTCAACCGACTAATTAATGAAAACTTAGAAATATTCGTAACATACCCACTAAGCATCATAAACAAGGGCATGTGAAAAGTTGCAACACAAGCGGTCAAGACACTATAATGACCATCGTAACAATAGATAGGAAGATGTCCCAATATCACTGCAATAATAGCCAATGTCCTTAGTGCATCTATAAAAAGAAGTCGAACTTTACTCATACAATTTAGAAAATCCACTTATTGTTAATATACATTTCCGATTCAAGCCTCGAATCCATCACTCGGGCCGGATTCCCCACAGCTACACTATTTGCTTGAGCCTTTCTATGGCTCAACGTATCGATGAATTTACTATTAATAAAACACATTGTAAAAAGAATGAGAAAAGAATGTATAATTTACAGTGCCTACCAGTCAAGAGTCTTTCCTTCTTAAGAACCACCCCACGGGATAAAAAAGATATGCCCAAAGAGGCAGCCGCTCTCTTTCTCCTCGATAATCACAGGTGTATTGCCAATAACGAATGGCATCTTTTATATGTCTTACCATTCCAAAACGTGAATCACGCAAGGAAGTTCCGTAATAAAGCATCGTTCCTTGAGGCGAGCTGCGATGATGAAAAGAGAGATTGCGAGAAAGTCCGTCGGGCAAATACTCACAAATATAAATATTGCGATTAAAAAAGCGAATCCGGTATTTCCTCGCTATTTTATCCCACACGACATCCTCTGTCAAAAACAGTTCAGCGGGAAATTCAGGGAAAGGGAATTCCTTCAATACTGCAGTTTTAAAGACATCTGCCACATCACCCTTCACCTTATACTTCTCACGAAAGCTTACATTGTCGGTATCCAAGACGTCAAACTTGACCTCACCCCCAATTCTTTCTCCATGCGGATAACATCGCATACCCGCCATACCCGCAAACCTGCCATCTTCTTTAATAGGCTGATAGGCATCGAGAATAAGCTGAAGACTATCCTTGGGCAAATAATCATCGCTATCTACAATAAAAAACAAATCTCCCTTTGCTTGCTGTACCCCTAGATTGATGGCTCTATGCTTGCCACCTCGCTCTTGACGATAATACCTAATGAAAGATTCTTCATTGCTCCATTTCTCTATCAACTGCTTGGTGCCGTCCGTACTCCCATCGTCCACAATTAACCATTCAAAATCTACAAACGTCTGTGCCTTCAAACTCTCATAGAGTCGGGGTAAAGAGTAAGCTCGATTATAGGTTGGTGTGAAGACTGTGAGCATGGGCAAGTGTTTGAGTTAAGCTTTTGAGTTAATGTGTCGAACTCGCGTGACCATGAGGCGATTATCATAAATATTACAACAACAAACTATTTCTTTTGCAACGACATACAAATTTAACTTTATAAGCAACGACACACACAACAGTTCACGACTTTTGCTACATAAGAATATTCTGTTGTGATAATTTGTGTATGTCGTTGCTGAAAAAAGTGTTTTATGCGTAGTTGCTTACTTTTATGCGAGTTTTGTCATCGCGACTGCGATGCCAAGATAACGCAGAAGAAGTTACAATCCTCTGTTGCTACTTAACCATATATCTCCATGTACCGATGATAAAAACATTCCGGGGAATATTTATCTTGGAAGAGTTGTTGAATATTTGTCTCTAACAGGCTATTGCTTTCCGCTTTTAGGATTGCATCCTTCAGTCCCTCGGCTCCTTCACCAAGAAAGAACATCTCGACGTCCACATGATTATTAAAACACTCTTTGACGATGGGCAAATCGCTCACCACCACTTTTTTACGATAAACCGCAGCTTCGAGCAATGCTAAGGGAAAACCTTCAGAACGAGAGGGCAATGCCAATATATCATATTGGGGCAACAATGTCCAAGCTTGCGACACCATACCCATGAACTCCACCCTATCAGCAACGCCTAAACTCTCTGCCATCGCTTCAAAGCGTTTCCGTTCTTTTCCATCACCTGCCAATCGTAAAACAAAACGGTCGGGCAACAAGCTGAGAGCCTGCAACATCAAATCGACACCCTTACGTTGTATCAATACGCCATTCATGCCTATCACCACCTTACCCTGATACTTCTCATCACGACTATTCGACCGGGAACCATCAAGCATCAAACTACGCGTATTATAAGCATAAGTCAGTTTTCGTTTCTGTAGAAATCGCCCATAATAGCCCATCATGTCTTTCGACAGGCATACCACTCGGTCAAAAGGTCGCTTCATCCATAGATAAAGCAACCCCATGGCATAACCTTTTATCGGTCCGTACAAATCGGGCAAATCTTGGAAACAATAGCAATGAAGTGTTGTCACACACTTGGCTCTGCACCTCCTTGGTCTATTTCGATATACCCAAATCTCAGGCAACAGTCCATGAGCATGCACCACATCATATTCTTGAAACATCCTTACATCCGCCACTCTCACCTCACAAGGAAACGCCATTGTCTCCGCATTTTCCTTTAGGTGGAATACGGTACATACATGGCCATATTTCACCAACTGGGTGGCTAAATCCAGCACAACATTGTTGACACCGGTAAGAGCAAGATGATTAACGAGGAGAGCTACTTTCATGCCGGTTTCTTATGAGTTATCGATGAAAGAATTTCTGTCGTTTTAAAAGAAATATGATGGATAATGATAACGAAGGGAAATATCGCTTTGAGTAGGTCTGTACGCTGAAGTGACAAATACTTTGGCATTTCCTTTTGAAGAAAAAAGGAATAGC
>JALEWR010000183.1 GCA_022783515.1 Prevotella sp. | reverse complement strand
AAAGGTCATCCAGAAGCGAGCTTGCTTGATGGTGGGATAATTCTTCACCAAACTCTCCAGCTCTTCATGATGCAGAAGATAGCTTTCGCGTGGGCCGATGTTGGGATAAGTAATAGGTTGATGTATCTCCAATGGTTCGGTTTCTACCCATTCGCCATCTTTATAGTAAAGACCCTTTTGAGTGATTTCGCGGATATTAATCTCCGGGTTGAAGTTGGTGGCAAAAGCCTTGTGGTGATTGCCGGCATTACAGTCGACAATATCCAAATAATGAATTTCGTCGAAATAATGTTTTGCAGCGTATGCGGTAAAGATTCCGCTCACACCGGGGTCGAAACCACAGCCCAGGATAGCCGTCAAACCGGCCTCTTCAAAGCGTTTTTTATATGCCCATTGCCATGAATATTCAAAATGAGCTTCATCTTTTGGCTCGTAGTTAGCTGTATCCAAATAGTTGCAACCACACGCCAAACAAGCCTCCATGATGGTCAAATCTTGATAAGGCAAAGCCAGGTTGATGACCATTTCGGGCTTATAGTCGTTGAAAAGAGCCTTCAGCTGTTCCACATCATCGGCATCTACCTGAGCCGTTTTGATGTTTGGATTGCCTATTGCCTTAACAATCTCATCGCATTTCTCTTTGCGACGGGAAGCAATCATAAACTCTGTGAACACGTCTGCATTCTGATTGATTTTGAAAGCAGCAACTGTTGCGACGCCACCGGCGCCAATCATTAATACTCTTGCCATATTTATTCTGTTTTAATTTCTTCTGCTTGGATTCCTAAAGCACTCATGAGGGAGTAGCCGAGGATTTCTTGACGGAAATTGCCGCCCGCCATTGGCTGCATGGAAAACACGGTAATGCGTTTGCTGTCGTCGTCAACACGCTGCAAGGCGGTGCGTATCTGTGCATAGAGTTCTGCTCTTTCTACATCGGGAATGAGCATCACACGCTTTACCTCTTTTTGCGAACACACGGTCTGCAATATGTCAAGCATCAGCTCGTCCTTGCTCACCATCTCCTCCACAGGTAGGGCTGTCAGCACAAACTCGCCCAAATGGTCTTTAAAAGCCTTGGCATCCAGTTCGTTGGAATAGTGAGAAGGTGTAAAGTTGGTCATCTTTTCGCTTTCCTTGCGATGCACCAAAACCACTTGAGTCTGCTCTTCGCCCTGGCGAATACCACCGTCTAAAGCCACACAATCTATCCACTTAGGCAAATCCGCCTGCGGTATGCGACGCCCAATCATACGTTCAAAATTAACGATTAGATTGAAAGCCACACCATCCACATAGTCGGCATCCACAATGATTACATTTTCGCTCCAAGCGGTTGTTTTTAATTGATTCTCCATGTCTATGCAAAGATAAGAAAAAGATTAGACAATGGTAGAAAGTTTGGAAGTTTTTATCGGATGAACAGGAAACAGCAGATAGGTCGGACTCGTCTGACGGGTCCGACCTATCTCAAATCTTGGTACAAGACAGTCAGTTCGGCTGATGCCGAATTGACTGTTGACAAGTAAACTTAACACGAGTAGGGTAAAAAGAAAGCCTTTCTTTCACTCTCTCACCTATTTCACTACAATCTCATCCACAAATACAAAGGCGGGGTTGCCCTTGCCGGGATGCCACTCGGGCATACTGTGTTCTGACAGCACTTTCACGCGAAGATAGCGGCCTTTTACATTTTGCAAAGTGATGGTTTGCTTGTTTACAGAAGGTGCTGCGGCTGCAGGCATGGGTGCTTTAGGACCGTTAAACACCTCCTTAAAATTCTTTCCGTCGTTAGATACTGAAAGGATGACACCACGATCGGGCAGCACCCAGTCGCCTTCGGCTGTGAGGGTTTGCAACGATACCTCATTGATGGCTTGCACCTTTTGCAGGTCGATTGTTGCATCGAAATCGTTCCCGACATGTGCCACCCATTTTCCTGAGCGGAAATAAACATCACCCTTCAAACCGTTAACCAACTCGTAAGGCGTATTGCCATGGTAGTTTTTATGGGGAGTGGTGTTCAATGTTACGGGTTTCATCACCGCCTTATGATGGTGGAAGGTTTCGGTCAGCACATTGCTGGCCAAACCTTCCGCATAAGCCACAGCCTTGAGGGTGCAAGATTTGCTGATGGCGAAGGGTTTGGTATAAAGTTTCGACTTCTCGGTGGGTTCGCTGCCATCGAGGGTATAATACACCTTCGCTCCCTTTAGTGTGTTCAATTCCACTTGTATTGCACCGTTTTTCTTGCCGGGTTTCACCGCGGCAGTAACACTGAAGAAGTGGCGGGCGTAGTTATAGCCTAACGATTCATAGATATTAAGCAGTCGAGGCAGACGCTCGATGAAATGCTCGTAGTTCTTTGTCTTTCCGTCTGTCCACTGCACTTCGCATGCGGCTGCAATACGGGGCATATACATATATTGTGCGTGCGAGAAGGTCTTGACGTACTCTGTCCACAAATTGGCTTGCACCCCGATGATGTGTTTGGCTTGTTCGGCTGTCAAATTGTTAGAGATGGGATTAAAACTATAAACCTTTTCGATGGGGATATAGCCGTTGAAAGCGATGGGTTCTTTGCTGCGGTCGCTACTTTGATAATAATCGAAATAGAGATGTGAGGTTGGACACACAATGGCATCGTGGCCTTGTCGTGCAGCTTCTTCTGCTCCCTGCATACCTCTCCACGAAAGGATGGTGGCGTTGGGGGCGATGCCTCCTTCCAAAATCTCGTCCCAGCCAAACACTTTGCGGCCTTTAGAGGTGATATAGTTTGCCATCTCACTCATAAAATAGCTTTGCAAACGCTCTTCTTTGGTGTGGTGTGCGTCGCTTACCAAGCCCAAAGCCTTCATCTTTGCTTGGCATTTCTCACATTTTTCCCAACTGCGTTTGGGACATTCGTCACCACCAATGTTGATATATTGGCCGGGGAAGAGGTCGATAATCTCGCTAATCACATCCTTTGTAAACTGCAAGGTTTGGTCGTTTCCGGCACAAAGCACTTCTTCTGCCACACCCCAATGCTTGCGAACCTCGTACGGACCACCGGTACATCCCAATTCAGGATAAGCTGCCAAGACTGCCACCATGTGTCCGGGCATATCTATTTCGGGTACGATATTGATATGGCGGTCGGCTGCATAGCGTATAATATCTTTTATTTGTTCCTGCGTATAATATCCTCCATGAGGCTTGCCGTCCATCTTCATCGTATAAGGTATAACGGTTTCGGAACGATAAGCCGACTTTTCAATCAGTCGGGGATATTTTTTCAGTTCCACACGCCAACCTTGGTCGTCGGTAAGATGCCAGTGAAAATTGTTGATGTTGTGCAATGCCAGCATGTCGATAAAGGTCTTCACCTCATCCACTTGGAAGAAATGGCGAGCCACATCGAGCATTCCGCCGCGATAGCCAAAGCGGGGATAGTCGGTAATTTCCACTGCGGGGAAGGTTACAGCGGCTTGTCCTACAGTGGGAATAGATTTTCTCAAGGTCTGAATGCCGTAAAACACACCTGCCTCACCGGCTCCTTCGATGCGTATTTTGTTGGCGGTAACGGTGAGGCGATATGCCTCTTTGTTGGCATGGTTCAAGTTGACTGCCAATTCGATGGCCGATCCATTCACCGCCTTATCGGTGATGGCGAGTTTCAAACCCGTCATCTGCTCCAGATAAGAAGCCAAAAGTTGGGCATCTTTTCTCAATACGTTATTGCCTGCGGGATAAGCGATGAGGGTCGAAGCGGTAAGATGAAAACCTGCTGTCTGTTTTAACACAATGCTTTGTGGTAAGGGTATCACTTCATAATTCGCCTTACTGCTGTTGCCTTGTGCCATGGCAGAGAAAGCCGAAAATAAAAGGATGATTCCGGTTAAAATGTTTTTTCTCATTTTTATTTGATTGATAAACTGTTAATGTTACTGCTTGATTTCTTCTTCACAAAGATAAAAAAAAAGTTGGTTATAGTAGCTCTTTTCTGCATGTTTACACGCTTTTATACATTTTTTATAGACATAACTGCAATGAGAAAAAATGTTTTATCGCCGCAATGGCAAGATGACGTAGAAGAAATCAGCACTCAATAAAAATTAAAGGGCATTGCCTTTACAGACAATACCCTTCATGAAATAACCCGAATTCGGATATGTTACTGTACCGCTTCTACGGTATAGCCTGCATCCTTTAGCAACTGCAACACGCCTTTCTCGCCAGGAAGATGACCTACACCTACCGCAAAGAGAGTGGGGCTGGCTTGCATAATGGCAGGCATACGCAATGCCCAATCGGCATTACGGTTGTCTATTAAGATATTCCATTCATCCTTTGTCATGTCGCAAGTATTGCTTAGACTAGTCTTCATCACTTCCAACAGCTTGTTCAAATCGTGTTTTTTATAAGCTTCCGTCATGTCTTCAGCCTGTGTTTCATAGAAAGGAAGATTATCTACAAAGCACATCAGCATTTCTACTTCACGCTCCAAAGTTCTGCTCTTATAAAGCACCTCCAACTGATAGTCTAATGTTTCCAGTCCGCTTACAGGCATGTTGTTCACCTGGGCTTGCTTTTGGAAATAGCTGTCGATATTGGCAGTGGCATCAAACTCGCCCATGTGGTTACGCAGATAAGACAAGAGAGTGAGGTTGGTGAGCATCGCCATGGGTCTCATGCGGTTCATCTTGGCACCCACTTGTGGATTGCTCATACCTGCACCCATGAGTTCCTTTAACAGATTGTCCAAACGCTGGCCTTGCTCTTTCGTAAGTAAGCCCATCAAACTTTTATCGGCCGGCAAAAGCATGGCCTGCTCCATACGTTCTTTATTGGCGGTTGAGTTCAATACATTCATATCCAATTCGCCGTACACCTGATCGGCATTGGTCAAGGCTTCACGCACGGCAGGCAATTGGTCGACCATTGCCACAGGTGCCAAATGGTGAGTTCCTACGATATAAGAAGGCTTTTCAAGACCCTTGCCCGACACCTTATACACCAATTGAGCTTGTGCCGACAGCAACGATGTGGCTGCCAAAAGCACGGATAATACATACTTTTTCATACTTGTTTATTGTTAGATGATTGATTATACTTGTTCTTTTTTATTCCAACTCTATAGCTTTTATGTCTCAATACCTGTCCTGTTGTCTTTCAATTGAGGCTGAATTGCTTTTCAATCGAGGCTTTTTTGCTGACCAATTTAGCCTCCATTGCATCACACTTCAGGCTGTATCCCTAAGCTGTCTTTATCGTGTTTCGGCATCTTTAACCACTTGCCCCATCGCAGTCGGGCAAGGAAGATGGAACCTCTGAAAATCAATTCGGCAGCCATTGCAATCCATACACCTCGCAATCCGTAGTCTTTCACCAGCCAGGCTGCCAATGTAAGACGCACACACCACATACTCAAGAGGTTCATTAATGCCGGTCGTAGGGTGTCGCCTGCACCCACAAACACACAGTTGGCTACAATAGCAGCGGCAAACATGGGTTCGGCAAAGGCCTCTATCCGCAAGATTTCTACTGTCAGATGTCGAATATCCTCTACCGGAGTCATCACGGCTATCATCTCGGGTGCAAAGATATACATCACAGCACCCATCACTGCCATGATAAACATGCCCAATGCCACGGTCATCTTTGCAAAATTACGGCACAACCGGTATTGTCCTGCCCCTACACTCTGGCCTATCAAGGTGGTCGCAGCATCACCGATACCATAGCCCGGCATATAACACAGACTCTCGATGGTGATGGCAAAGGTGTTGGCAGATATGGCTACATTGCCTAAAGGTGCAACAATCATTGTACTGACAATGTGTGCTGAGGTCATCAGCATATATTGGGCAGCAATGGGAGTGCCAATTTTCAAGGCATTGCGGATATAGTCCCACATCCAAACAAATTTGGTTGTATCTAAGTGGAGGGCCAAAATACTGGAGTGGCACAAGGCATACCAAGCCAAGTAAATTCCCACAACAGCGATGGCACAAGCAGTACCGAGAGCGGCACCTGCCACTCCTAAGCCTAAGACATAAATAAAGAAGTAATTGAAAACCACGTCTAAGACGCACATGACAATACTCATTACACTGGGCAAAACCATGTTGCCTGCACATTTAATCATACCCGACGAGAGTATCATCAACTGCAAAAAGGGTAGTGCCAGCGAATAGATAAGGAAATAGAGACTCGCATCACGCTGTATGTCGGCACCTCCTCGCAACCAAAGAGGCAGTTCCCAAGCGAT
>JALEWR010000170.1 GCA_022783515.1 Prevotella sp. | reverse complement strand
AAAGCTCCAGATTTCCCCACAGGTGCATATATATATGGTCTGCAAGGTGTAAAAGACGCCTATGAAACAGGTCGTGGAAGAATTGTCATGCGTGCTAAAGCGGAAATTGAAAGCGATGAGCATCATGATAAAATTGTTGTTACCGAAATTCCATATGGTGTCAACAAGGCACAATTAATAGAGAATATTGCCGAATTGGTGAAAGAAGGACGCTTGGAAGGTATTTCTAACGCTAACGACGAGTCTGGTCGGCAAGGTATGCGTATCGTTGTCGATGTTAAACGCGATGCAAACGCTAATGTCATTTTGAACAAATTGTTTAAGATGACCGCATTACAAAGCTCGTTCTCGGTTAATAATATTGCTCTTGTTAATGGCAGGCCCCGTTTATTGACATTGAAAGAATGTGTACGATATTTCGTTGAGCACAGACATGATGTGACAATAAGAAGAACCAAGTACGACTTAAGAAAAGCTCAAGAACGTGCTCATATTTTGCAAGGCTTGATTATTGCTTGCGACAACATCGATGAGGTGGTACATATTATTCGTCAGAGTAAAACTCCATCGGATGCACAACGCAATTTGGAAGCACGTTTTGAACTCGATGAACTACAGAGTAAAGCTATTGTAGAAATGCGTTTGGCACAGTTGACAGGCTTGCGTATGGAACAACTCCGTGCTGAATATGCTGAACTGGAGCAACGCATTGCTTACTTGCAAGAGATTTTGAATAATCCTGAAGAGTGCAAGAAGGTGATGAAGCAAGAGTTGGAAGAGGTGAAAGAAAAGTATGGTGATGAACGTCGTACAGAAATCATTCCTGATGAGCATGAGTTTAATGCAGAAGACTTCTATCCCAACGATCCTGTAGTAATCACGGTAAGCCATCTCGGATATATCAAGCGTACTCCATTGTCAGAGTTCCACGAGCAAGCACGCGGTGGAGTAGGAAGCAAGGGAGCAAGTACACGCGATAAAGACTTTACCGAGTTTATCTATCCTGCAACCATGCATCAAACCATGTTGTTCTTTACAAAGAAAGGACGTTGCTACTGGTTGAAGTGCTATGAAATACCAGAAGGTGAAAAGACCTCGAAGGGTCGTGCTATTCAAAACTTGCTGAATATCGAACCCGATGATGCTGTAAATGCTTTCTTGCGTGTGAAGGGACTCGATGATGAAGAATTTATTAAGAGTCATTACATTGTCTTTGCAACCAAGAATGGTACTGTAAAGAAAACATGTCTTGACGCATATTCTCGCCCTCGTACCAATGGTGTAATTGCTATCAATATTGCCGAAGGTGATGAAGTAGTAGACGTGAGATTGACCAACGGAAACAACGAATTGATTATGGCTAATAGAAATGGTCGTGCAGTTCGTTTCCATGAAGATACCATCAGAGTGATGGGACGTACTGCAACCGGTGTGAGAGGTATGAGGTTGGATGACGATAATGATACTGTTGTAGGTATGATTGCGGTAAATGACGCAAGTACAGAAACTGTAATGGTTGTTAGTGAAACCGGTTACGGAAAACGTTCTTTAGTAGAAGATTATCGTATAACCAATCGTGGAGGTAAGGGTGTCAAGACCTTGAATATCACAGAGAAAACGGGTAAATTGGTCGCAATCAAGAATGTAACAGACGAAAATGACTTGATGATTATCAATAAGAGCGGTATCACTATTCGTTTGGCTGTTGCTGAATGTCGTGTGATGGGTCGTGCGACTCAAGGCGTTCGTCTTATCAATCTCTCTAAGAAAAATGATGTTATAGCCAGTGTTTGTAAAGTGATGGCTTCATCGTTGGCTGAGAGCGAAGATGAGGCTGAAGAGAATGATGCCAACAACTTGTTAGTGGATTCTGCTATTAGCCCCACAGAAGACCCTACAGCAGAAACAACAGAGGATAATACAGAAGAATAAATGAAATGTATCTCTGATGAAAGGGATCAACATATTGTCTTGAATTATAATTTAAAAATTACTATTATGAGAAAAACCGTATTAATGGCTGTTATGCTTTGTGCATCTACAGTTGCAATGGCTCAAGATGAGATTAAAACAATCTTGAAGTCTAAAGCTTATGATGAGGCTTTAAGTTTGGTAAAGACCAACTTGAGTAAATTGACTGATGAGGACAAGGCTAAGGCTTATAACAAGTTGGTTGACTTGTCGATGGAAAAGGTTAATAAAGAGCAGAATATCATCAATGCCAATCAAATGGCCGAACAGCTTAAGCAAGGTAAGGTAGAAGCATATGATACATTAGGCTTTTACAATGCGATTTACAATGCTTTGAATGATGGTATTGAAGCGGACAAGTATGACCAATTACCTAATGCTAAAGGTAAGGTAAAACCCAAGTTTCACACTTCTAACCAAAATCGTTTGTACAATCTTCGTGTCTATCTGATTAATGCAGGGCAAGAAGCAGCACAAGCTGAAAGAAATGCTGATGTTCTGAAGTATTGGGGTACTTATGTTACTTCTGCTGATGCTAACTTATTCAAAGACATGGAAAACAAGCAACCTGATCAATATTTGGGACAGGTGGCAAGCTTTAGTGCTCGATTTGCTATCCAAGCACAGGATTTTAAATTGGCTGATAAGTATTTGGATGTAGCGATGCGTGATACTGCTGAATATAAAGAGGCTTTGAACTTGAAGTTCTATGTTGCTCAACAACAGTTGAAGACAAAAGAAGATTCATTAAATTATATCAACCAGTTGAAGGAATATTATGCAAAAGATACCAACAACGATATGATTTTTGGAACATTGGCCAATATGTATGGAAACATGAGTATGAAGGCTGAAGCAGAGCAACTCATTGAAAACAAATTATCTGCAGACCCTAACAATGTTACAGCATTGTCTTTGAAGGGTCAGAATGCAATGAATGCCTCTAAATGGGATGATGCTATTGGTTTGTACAAAAAGGTGGTTAGTCTTGACGACAAGAATATCATTATTCTTACTTATCTTGGCTTCTGCATCAATTCAAAAGCCGCTGAAATTAGCGGTGATGTAACCACACAAAAGAACTTGTATAAAGAGTCTGTTGATTACTTGGAAAAAGCAAGATCTTTGGATCCAAATCGCGAAAAGGCTAACTGGAGTTATCCTTTGTATCAATGCTACTATGTTTTATACGGAGGCAACGATGCACGCACAAAGGAATTGGAGAACATGATTAAATAATCATCTATTCTTATGAGTAAGCACAGAACATCAAGCCTATTTGATTGGTGTTCTGTGCTTTTGCTTTAATACTCTATTAGTATTTTTTGATTGAACGGGATAAACTAAATAGTAATATGGCAGCACGGATATTAATTTTTTTCTTCTCTTTTTTTCTATTCTCTTTAAGTATGTCTGCACAAAAAAAGGATATAGCACAAGCTAAAACACTTTTAAAAGCAGGTAAAGACTTAGATAAGGCAGAGGATTTAGTAAGAAAGGTTTTAGCAGATACGGCAAAGCAGTATGATGAGAAACATTGGGACTTATTGTTTAACATCATCAAAAAGAAGTATGATAATATCAACGAACGTATCTATCTAAAACAAAAGTATGACACAACGGCAGTCTTTAATAATGCCTTAAAATTATTTGAGGTTTCTGATACCGTTTCGTCTCTATCTGTTGCTGAGAAAAAGCAAGGTGCGAAAGCAAAACAAGAGAAACGCTATGCAGAGGTACTGAACATATATCGCCCTAATCTGTATAGTGGCGGATTGTACTTTATTAATAAGAAAGAATACCAAAAAGCCTATCAGTTGTTAGACACTTATATTGCTTGCAGTCATAAAGAAATATTTAAAGAGTACAATTATCAAGAAAACGATACTCTCTTACCCTACGCATCTTATTGGGCAGTATACAGTGGCTATAAAATGGATAATCCTAAGAAGGCTTTGAAACATGTCTATTCGGCATTTAAAGCCAAGGGATATCATTCTACACTCTTGCAATATCTGGCAGACGTTTACAAGATGGAGAACGATACTGCTCGATA
>JALEWR010000103.1 GCA_022783515.1 Prevotella sp. | reverse complement strand
TTGCCTTTTTCTTATTCATTGCCCAAAAACAAAGAAAGACCTCTGCAAAAGTCAAATCACAGCACAACACTATCATAAATGATCAATAAATTTTGTTTCCTTGTTCTGCACAATCTCATCATCGCCATGCTATGGTGAGATTACACAGAAGAGATTAGCCACGCTTGGACTAAAAAGTTTTACAGTTTGATACCTATTGTGTGCCTGCACTATAGGGATGGGAGAGGAAGAAAATGAAGCTGATTTGTAAAATTAACAAAGTTTAGAAATTTAATCGTTGTTTCTCTCATGATATAGTTTTACCTTTGTAAGGTTATTATAACAGTAGTATAGCTGATTATACAATCACATTAAAATTAAAAAAAGCATTATGAAGAAATATGTTTGCGACATTTGCGGTTGGGTTTACGACCCCGCAGTAGGCGATCCCGATGGTGGCATCGCTCCCGGTACAGCGTTTGAAGATATCCCCGAAGATTGGGTTTGTCCTGAATGCGGTGTAACTAAAGAAGACTTCAGCGTTTACGAAGACTAAAAAATAGTAAGAGAGGAAAGACATTGAAAAATGCTTTCCTCTCTACTTTTATGTGCCAGTCGGGTGGATGCCAGACTGATAGTTCACAAGTTGACAAGTTAATAAGTGAAGAAGTTGGCTCCTCACCTCGCCAATTTACCTTTCGCGTTCGGAAGTTTCATCCTTCTATCAACACCGTTGCATACGCAGCCATTCCGTCTTCTCGTCCCACAAAGCCCATCTTCTCTGATGTGGTGGCTTTGATGGATATATTATCTTCGTCGGTATTGAGGATTTGAGCCATACAAGCTTTCATGGCAGGGATATGTGGATTGATTTTGGGGCGTTCGGCACAGATGGTTGCATCGATATTTCCCAGCTTGTAACCCTTTTCGGCGATGAGGTCGATGGTTTTCTTTAGTAATATCTTACTGTCTATGTCAAGCGTTTCTTCAGCTGTATCGGGAAAATGATAGCCAATGTCTCGCATGTTGGCAGCTCCAAGAAGAGCATCACAGATGGCATGGATGAGAACGTCTGCATCACTATGTCCTAATAATCCCACACTATGTTCAATCTTGATGCCACCCAGCCAGAGGTCTCTTCCCTCTACCAGCTTATGTACATCGTAGCCAAAACCCACTCTAATCTTCATATTCTATCAATCTGACAATGCTTGGTATTTATCTTTTTTTGTTGTCTGCAATTTGTTGAAAAGGCCCTCAATTATCTAAAGAGGTCTTTTAATCCGTCCATGTCGAAGCTCAAGGTAAAGCGGAGTGTTTGGTCGAGCGGATTGCTCTTGGCGGTTGCTATTACATAGCCGGCGTCCAAAGAGAATGAACTCATCTTAAAACCGGCACCCACTGTGAAATATTTTCTGTTACCTTTGTTGGCACTCTCGTGATGGTATCCCGCACGAAGGGCAAACTTATCGTTATACACATATTCGGCTCCAAGACCATAGTTCACCTCTTGCAACTCTTCTTTCATGCCGCCCGGGGCATCGCCAAAGCTCTTGAAGATGCCGCTGATGGACGAAACATCATAGTATTCTTTTTGCACACGGTCCTGGTATTCTTGTGTAGACTCACCCTCGTTTTGTTTAGGATGGGTGGGAACCAACAGTTTGTTGGCATCAGCAGCTATGGTGAGACGATTGTATTCGTCGATGGGAATCATGAGCGAAGCCCCCAAACGCAGGTTGGTGGGGATAAACTGACTGTTGTTATCACCGCCAAAGCTGATTTTACTACCAATGTTCGATATGTTCATACCTAAACCCAGCTGACACTCGCGTTGTCCCAGATTGATATAGTCTTGGTAATACATCGCCAAGTCGGCAGCGAAAGCAGAACCCGGAGTGGTATCGTCGGTGTATTGGTAAGTCAGGTCGGAGTGGATATAACGTACGGCGGCAGCCAACGAGAACTTCTCACTCAGCATAAGCGAGTAAGCCACGTCGAACGACATTTCATAGGGACGAATCGACATACCCGATGTTCCTTGTTGGTCGAAGAATACTTCTCCCAACGAGAAATAACGCAGCGAAGCCGACACAGAAGAGTAATCGCCAATGCGATAATACCCCGCCAAGTTGGCTAAATAGATGTCATTGACCAACGAACGCAACCAAGGCGTATAAGCCAAAGCCACCCCTGCTCGTGAGATGGCAAAGGGATATTTGGCCGGGTTCCAGTATTGCGATACCACGTCGGCTTCGGTTGCCACACCCACATCACCCATACCTGCTGCTCGTGCATCGGGGGCGATGGCTTGCGATGTTACCGAATAGTTGACAGGGTTAAACATGTCGGTTTTGATTTGTGCCGATACTGTACCCGAGAATGCCATGCATAGGCAAGCGGCAAAGAGATGTCTTATCTGTTTCATCAATCTTTTTGTCTGTTATTTTATATATAATAAGGTGCGAGCAAGAAGGTTAGGCATGTGATGTGCCGTGGACTGATGTTCTTGCCCATGTTTAATATCAACGTCGAAACAGGGCTGATTATTGTCTAAGGATGACCAGCTTTTGGGTTTTTGATGTTTGCGAAGTGCCTTGAGCTGCCATTTTTACACGATAGACATATACGCCTGTTTGTAGTTTTGCCCCCATCGAGGTAGCCAAATCCCACTGATAGGTATATGTGCCACCGGTCATGACGTTTTGTTCGGCATTTTTCCACCACATTCTTCCGCTCGAGTCGAAGACCTCAATCTCTACATCCACCGGCACATTCACATAATCGTGGTTGACGATAAAGGTGGTTGTGGTCTTTGCCGGGTTTTCGGTCGATGCCAAACTGATAATTCCGGGTGCCAAACCTTCTACCACTTGGAAGGTGAGAGTGGTGGTAGATGAGTTGTTAAGGATGTCCCACGCACGGAAAGTGAGAGTGTGTGGGCCTGCAGGAAGTTCGGGAATGCTGAATTGAACCTGTCCTGAGGTGTACGAACCGAAGTCGTATTTGAAATAGTCGTTGAGATTATAAGTACGCGAAGGGTCGCCATCAATCACCAGTTGAATATCGTGTCCGATGCCATTTCCTGTAGTGTTGAGACCGTCTTTATCGTTGAGCGTTGCTACAAAATAAGGTCTGCGGTTCACCTTGCCGCCATCAGTGAATGCAGGTGTATTGATATAAGCAAATATTGAAGGGCCAATCGAGTCGGTTCTCATCTTCTCCCCACTCTTGATGGTTAGGTTATCGTTCATGCCATGGGCAATGGTCTTTCGGTCGTTGCTCACAGCCGAGATGTTGATTTGTGCATTGCCTTCACCATAGTTGATGTCTTTAGACACCGCAAAGGTAAGTACAAACCTGCCGTTTCGCACGCTATCGCTGCCGTTATACAATGTTTTTGTGCGGTCAGTATATTCAAAAGGCGTTGACGCCCCCTCCTTTGAAGTGTCGTTGAGTTTACCAATAATGGTTTCTTTCTTGTCTCTCACTACGGCAGTGACAACGCCATTGAAGTGTTCGGCATTCTTGACGTGTCCGCTCACCTTGGCTATTCCTCCAGCTTCTAAAGCCGCTTGAAGTCCTGTTTCGTTCACAGCCACGCCATTGATAGAGTCGATAACCACTTCAGCTGAGGGTAGATGAAGAGCCAAGGCCGGATCGCCTAAGAGGGAGTATTGGAGCTTATTGGTTGTTCTATCCAGTCCGCCTACTATCATTTCGTTTCTTGCCAGGCGGTGAGCTTCGCCCAAGGTCATGGGTTTTCCATCCTTAAAGCTCAACACATGCCGCAAGAACGCCATGTTGATATATTTGTTATAGTTGGCATATACAGTGCGAGTGGTGCCATAGAACGCCACTGCACCACCGTTTTTGTTGAGGATGGTTCTCTCGCCGATAGTCGGAATGGTTCCGTCGAAAGGCATAATATCGCACGACGCCGTAATCCACAGCGGTAGATTTGTGTTGTTGAATTGCTCAAAATCATTGATTTTCAACACCGCTTCGTGTGCTATCTGGTCGGCACGTCCATGCCCTGCATAGTCCATGATTAAAGCCCCTGCAGCCTGATATTGCTTGATGAGGCCGGTGACATCAGGGAAAGAGTGTCCCGTAGACGAGGTTTCTCGCTTATAGGCATCCCACATCACCTTTTTGATGACATAACCGGGATATCTGCTTTCAATGTCTTGTGCCGCCTCGTTCACATCTCTCATATGAATGTTGTTGTTGCCATCGTCGCCCATAAACACCAAGGTGTTTTGCCATCCGCCGGCATTTTTGTTCAAGGTATAGTTGATGGTCTTGTCTACGAGTGTCTTTGCATCGTCTTCTGTTGTCACGGGGAAGCGTCCAACGGCCACATCCACGAGGTCGCTCTCTTGCAATCGCACGCCTTCACCATCGTCCAGCAGGCCGAAAAAACTGTCATCCACATAGCAGTAGATGGCATTGAATGAGTTTTCGCTTTCAAAGCACAACAGATAATCGTTGATGTCAGCTTGTCGCCAATCGTTGGTGTTCATACGATTGTCCCATGCCGCATCCCCAAAGAGTAGCAAGTATTTGGGTTGGTCGGCAGTTGTTTCGGCTCTGTCGTATAGCATTTTCAGATAGCGACGATAGGCATTGGCATCGGGAGTGCCTGATGCAAACTCGTTGATGATTTCGTCCGAGGGTACGATACGCACCCTCAAGCCATCATGTTGTTCGCGAAAGGCTTTCAGGCGTTCTGCCTGTGCCAATAGTTTTTGCGATGTTGGGATGATGATAATCATATCTGCAGCCGTGTGTGCGTGCAGATTCTGATTGGTGATGCGATGCACATATTGAGGTGTAGGAAAGGCATCGGCAGTGAAGTTGGGGGCAGGCCGGGCAATGGGGTGATAGATGTCGATGTAATCTAAACGCACAGGACCGCCTGCTATGGGAGTAATCTCCACAGTATTGGTTTCTTTCAACTTGACATTGGTAAAGGTTTGCCGGGCATCGTTACCATGGTCGTACTCGTCGGTGTGTATATATAGTGTACCTAATGTTTCGCCATTGAGCGACACTGTAGCAGAAGAGGTGACGCCGGCAGTGATGGCCACGGTGATATTGCCCGTGGTTTCTGCCACTCCTGTCTTTAAGGTGTAAGTGTGTGTGGTACCCTGTGAGATAGGTGTATTTTCGCAAAGGTTGCGTCCTCCCTGATACCAGGCAAAGTTGTCAATCTCGTGTAGGGTGTGATAATCATTGTTCGAGGGATAGGCAAGGGCATGAAGCTCTTCGGTAGAGATGGTTTTGGGAGCTTCCTCCGTTTGTGTAAGGAAGTAATAACCATAGTCGCTA
>JALEWR010000096.1 GCA_022783515.1 Prevotella sp. | reverse complement strand
TATATCATCGGGATGTGGCATAGTAAATGGATGATGAGTGGCCATGAGTCGTTGCTCTTCATCACTCCATTCAAACAAGGGGAAGTCAACAATCCACAGACACTCAAAAGTATCTTTATCTCTCAAGCCTAAGCGATCACCCATTTCAAGACGCAAAGCACAAAGCTGAGTGCGTGTTTTGTTTGCCTTATCGCCACTCATAATCAACACCAAATCTCCATCCTTTGCTTGCATTGCCTCTTTTAAGCGTGCAAACACTTCCGGTTGATAAAACTTATCGATGCTACTCTTAACAGAACCGTCTTTTTCAAACTTAACGAACACCAAACCGGATGCTCCCACTTGTGGACGCTTAACAAAATCGGTTAATTCATTCAACTGCTTACGAGAATAATCAGCACATCCAGGCACACATATACCACCAATATATGTAACATCATTAAATACGCTGAACTCTCCTGTACCTTTCAAAACTTGATCGAGTTCAACAAACTCCATTCCAAAACGTACATCAGGCTTATCGCTACCATATAAACGCATTGCTTCATGCCAAGGCATTTGACGCAATTTAGCAGGCAATTCAACACCTCTAATTTCCTTAAACAAATGACGAGCCATGTCTTCAAAAAGCGTCAATACATCTTCTTGCTCAACAAAGCTCATCTCGCAGTCAATCTGTGTAAACTCCGGCTGACGGTCAGCACGCAAGTCTTCATCACGGAAACACTTAGCTATTTGGAAATATCTATCAAATCCACTGACCATCAACAACTGCTTCAAAGTTTGCGGACTCTGTGGAAGTGCATAAAACTGACCTTGATTCATACGAGAAGGTACAACAAAGTCGCGTGCACCTTCGGGAGTTGAACCGATAAGAATAGGAGTTTCTACTTCAATAAAACGATGATTATCCAAGAAGTTACGAATAAGAATCGTCATTCTATGACGTAACTCCATATTTGAACGAACACTAGGACGACGCAAATCCAAGTATCTGTACTTCATTCTCAAATCATCACCACCATCAGTATTATCTTCAATGGTGAATGGAGGGGTAACACTCTCGCTAAGAATATGAAGTTCACTAACCAAGATTTCGATATCACCTGTAGGAAGATTGGCATTCTTACTCAGTCTTTCACTAACTACACCAACGGCTTGAATACAAAATTCACGTCCTAACTTATTGGCTTGATCGCAAAGTTCTTGATTATCAGCTTCATTAAAAACCAACTGCGTTATACCATATCTATCGCGTAAGTCGACAAACGACATACCCCCCATTTTCCTAACGCGTTGTACCCATCCTGCAAGTGTTACTTTTTTCTCAACGTCAGAGATACGAAGTTCTCCACAAGTATTTGTTCTATACATTATATTAATATTATATATTCTTTTCGATGTGCAAAAGTAAATAAAAACGTCGAAACCTACAAATATTTTAAGGGGCTTATACGCCTAATTCTCAGTAAGATGAGTTGAATAAGCAAGCATACTAATTGAATACTTTATACAGTTTGTTACCCACTCATAAACAATCATTATGCAACTTTATCTCATTTTTTACTAAAAAAGAAGCATTTAAGCTAATAAAGGTGAAATCAAAGTTTACAATGAGAGACATATCAACATTAATTGGTATTTTTGCGATAACACATATTAATTTTAAAGAAAGAAAAATATGAAGAAGTTTATTACTGCAATTATTCTGTGTCTTGTATATGTTAGTGTAGCTTTCGCACAACAAGCCGAAATTAAATTTGATAAGACAACACACAATTATGGCAAATTCAGCGAGAAATCGCCTATTCAGGAATGTGTGTTTACATTTACTAATGTTGGTCAAGCCCCCTTGGTTATCAATCAAGCGATTGCCAGCTGTGGATGTACAGTTCCTACTTATACAAAAACTCCTATTAAACCAGGTGAAAAGGGACAGATAAAAGTAACATACGACGGAAAGGGTAAATTCCCTGGTCATTTTAAAAAGTCGATAACCATTAGAACGAATGGTGCAGTAGAAATGACACGTATTTATGTTGAAGGAATAATGGAAGAAACAAAATA
>JALEWR010000043.1 GCA_022783515.1 Prevotella sp. | reverse complement strand
TTGCCTTGCCAAAAAGGATGTTGCTGGCTTCCATTGCCATATCGAGAGCCTCTTGAGAGTGAACCATTACGGTTACTTCTTCTGCCAAACGCTTCTGTAACACACGGCGTCCGGGGTCTTGTTGGTGTTCGGCTACGAGGGTGTCAATCACTTCTTTTTCCAGAGAAGTGAAAATTTTGATATAGCGTTCTGCATCGTCATCGCTCACGTTCAACCAGAACTGATAGAACGCATAGGGTGAGGTACGCTTGGGGTCGAGCCAGATATTGCCGCTCTCTGTTTTGCCAAACTTCTTTCCGTCGGCTTTGGTGATGAGCGGACAGGTAAGGGCGAAGGCTTCTTTGTCATTGCCCAAGGTGCGGCGAATCAATTCGGTACCGGTGGTCATGTTGCCCCATTGGTCGTTACCGCCTAACTGCAACTGGCATCCTTTCTCGCGGAAGAGGTGCAGGAAGTCGTAGCCTTGCAAGAGCTGATAAGTGAATTCTGTGAACGAAAGACCATCGCTCGCTTCACCGTTCAAACGCTTTTTCACGCTATCCTTAGCCATCATATAGTTCACTGTGATGTGTTTTCCCACCAGACGGGCAAAGTCGAGGAAGGTAAAATCTTTCATCCAGTCGTAGTTGTTCACCATTTCGGCAGCGTTGGGGGCACTTGAATGGAAGTCGAGAAACTTGGCAACTTGTGCCTTAATACATTCTTGGTTATGGTATAAGGTGTCGGCATCGAGCAGGTTACGTTCCTGACTCTTACCCGAGGGGTCGCCAATCATGCCTGTTGCGCCACCCACCAAGATGATGGGTTTGTGTCCGCAGCGTTGCAAGTGGCGTAACATCATGATACCACATAGGTGTCCGATGTGCAGCGAATCGGCTGTAGGGTCGGTACCAAGGTATGCTGTTGTCATACCTTTTTGCAAAAATTCTTCTGTACCCGGCATGATTTGTGCCAACATACCACGCCATTTCAATTCTTCAACAAAGTTTTTTGTCATCGAAGTAATATATCTTTATATATAAATATGTATAACTATTCTTATCTGTTCTCCAATCTTTCGGCAGCCATTTCCGCCCTTTTCCGGCATCCACCTCATTCCTTTCTCACGGCACGGGGTCGTAACCGCAACCACCCCAGGGGTGACATCGCAGCAGTCGGCGTATGCCAAGCCAGAGTCCTTTGATGGGTCCGTATTTGAGAAGGGCTTGCCGAGTATATTCCGAACAAGTGGGAGTAAAGCGGCAGGAAGGAGGAGTGAAAGGCGAAATGCACCTTTGATAAAACATGATAGGCAGCAGAAGCAAGGCTGTTGCCAATCGTTTGAGATATTGGAAGAGTGTCTGTAATAAGGTCATAGCTTTTCTCCCATTCGTTTTAAGAGGTTGATGACCTTGCGTTCCACTTGTGGAGTATCGTGCAAACTGTGGTCTAACCATATCAGTCCCACAATCACGCTCTTGCCCTCGGGCAGTTTGCCCTCGAGCAACTGTTTGTTAAGGCGATAGGCTTCACGCACCTGTCGTTTCACCCTATTGCGTTGTACGGCGTGTCTCAACTTGCGTTTCGACACGCTCACCATCATTTGCAGTGGTGGTTGGTGTATCCATTCGCCTTCTGTATTATCCACAGTGGTATATACCAACCGCAAAGGGAAGGCAGAAAACGAGGAGCTGCTGCCACCGGTAAAAAGCAATTCGATAAGCTTTCTGCTTTTTACGCGTTCGTCTTTTCCTAAGGTATAGGTCCCTTTCATCGGTTCTTATCTTACTGGGTGATGAATAACTGAAGCGAGAAAGGGTATGGCCTGTCTTCCATTGGGATGGAAGTAGGCATACCCAATAATTTATTTCTTCAGCTTAGTCAAATAGGCTTCCAGTGCTCCCGACATTGAAGGATATTCGGGAGAAGGAGCTTGAAAGTCGAGACGAAGTCCCGAATCGGCAACAGCCTTTGATGTGGAAGGGCCGAAAGTGCCGATATGTATGTCGCCCTGCACGAAGTCGGGATAGTCGGAAACAAACGATTTGACCCCTGTAGGACTCACAAAAATCATCATATCGTAATCGAATGTCTTGATTTCTTCTTGTGTGAAATTGTTAGTTACAGTGCGATACATCACACATTCGGTGAAGTTGAGCTTCTTGGCTGTGAGCAATTTCGCTATTTCATCGGTATGAATGTCGCTCATGGGGATAAGATATTTCTCTGTCTTATGCTTCACCATGGTGGGTATGAGGTCGTCTATCTTACCTGTGGTGCCGAAGAAAACCTTCCGTTTGCGGTATTGAACATATTTCTGAATATACAGGGCGATGGTCTCGGTTACACAAAAATACTTCATATCTTCGGGTATCGTGACACGCAATTCCTTTGCCAGGTTAAAGAAATGGTCGATTGCATGGCGTGATGTAAACACGACAGCTGTATAATTCAAAATGCTTATTTTTTGTTGACGGAACTCTTTTGAGGTGATGCCTTCCACTTGTACGAAGGGACGGAACACCAATTCCACACCATATTCCCTCTCTATATCAAAATATGGCGACTTTTCGCTGGTGGGTCGGGGTTGAGATATTAATATCTTTTTAACCATCTTTCTCCTAAAAATTTATTTTCAAATAATCCGCTATAACCCCCAAAACACTCCACAGGGTAAATAGGGGTACGATTTCAAGGGCACAAAAGTACAAAATTATTTGCAGAAAAGCCCATCCGCGGCCGAAAAAGATGCTATACGACTTGTAAAGTGATAGCATTTTAACCAATACTATAACAAAAAGCGAGTAAATGATGCTGCTTTTTGTACTTAAATTAAAATAAGCTTGCAACATCACCAGCGGGAAGAGCAAGAGACCTTCGGAGGAGAGGATAAAGAGGTAGGTCTTCAGCCATTGCCGGGTGCTTCGCTTGTCAAAAAAGACCCATCCCGTGAACCAATAGATAAAGGCTTTGACAAGAAAGTATACCGCCACAACGCCCGAACAGATGCCTATTATCTTGTATTGTTCGAGGATAAAGGTGTCGCCCAAGTAGGTACGCATGTAGAGAAAATAGAGAATACCCAACAAAAGGGAGGTGAGTACACCCAAAAACAACTGAAAACGTATCTCGGCTGTGGTCTCGGTGATGACGGTGGTGCCACTGCGAGGAGTGCGGAAAAAATTTTTGACGTGGCGGAGGATAAAGTCTTTGGAGTGTGAGAAGGCCACACAACCCAAGATAAAGCATCCCAAGAGCAGACTTGTCATGAAGTCGTCGTTGGCAATGGTGTAGGGTATGGGGTCACCGGCCACGCCCGGGCGACCGCCATTGATCTCGGGATGGAAGAGCGAGTCTTTGGAAAAATACGACTCTCGATAGTATTGGGGAAGGGTAATCTTATGATGTTTGTCAGGCACAGGATGTCCCGGCAGGTGCAAGGTGTCGGGCCTGCTGCTCCATCTTATCTTCCCCGGCTTGATATGATGTTGTATGGCAGAGTCTTGTTGGGCAGGGGTGGCATCGGCAGGAAGCCAACTCAGCACCTCCTTGGGCGTGAGTTTTCTATGCGTTCGCTGCTGATTTGCTTCCAAAACAGCATCGCCGCCCCCTTCTGATTGTGAGAGAGGAGCGGCATGCTGAATGCTATCTGAATAGAATCTTACCTTATAGGACATCTGCCTTTAATAATTTCTTACGATAGTTTGGTTTGTTTCGGACTGATAGTTGACAAGTTGATAAGTTAGCGAGTAGAATGTTTTTGTTCGCTGTACCTTATGACTAAAGAAGTAGAACAATGCAAAAAAAAAACGACAAGGTGATTGTTTGCAAGTGCTTTACTTATAGAAACTTACCTCTCAGCACGTTAACTCAACAACTTAAAAACCCACTTATTCAAAGAAAGCTTTGCGAATGGTGTCCACCGCATCGAGCTTTTCCCAGGTAAAGAGTTCCACTTCCATTTCCTTGGTTTCGTGATAACGACTGGTAAAGGTTTTCTTCACTACCTCGTTTTTACGTCCCATGTGTCCGTAAGCGGCGGTCTCAAGATAGTTGGGCTGACGCAGGTTGAATTTCTTTTCGATGCCCTTGGGAGTGAGGTCGAAAAGCTGTTCTATCTTTTGTGCAATCTCGCCATCGCTCAATGCCACTCTGCTGCGGCCGTAAGTGTTGACATATACGTTGATGGGTTCTGCCTTGCCGATGGCATAGCTCACTTGTACCAACATCTCGTCTGCCACACCTGCTGCCACCATGTTTTTGGCAATATAGCGTGCGGCGTATGCTGCCGAGCGGTCAACCTTACTGGGGTCTTTGCCCGAGAAGGCTCCACCACCGTGAGCACCCTTGCCTCCGTAGGTATCGACAATGATTTTTCGACCGGTCAAACCGGTATCTCCGTGAGGCCCACCGATGACAAATTTGCCTGTGGGGTTGACATGATAGATAATGTCGTCGTTGAAAAGTGCCAGCGTTTGTTCGTCGCACGCAGCTTTAACGCGTGGGATGAGGATGTTGATGACATCGTCTTTAATCTTTGCCAGCATACGGTTGTCGTCGTCGTCAAACTGGTCGTGCTGTGTGCTTACTACGATGGTGTGGATGCGTTGAGGTATATTCTCGTCGCTATATTCAATCGTTACCTGACTCTTTGAGTCGGGGCGGAGGTATGTCATCTCTTTTCCTTCTTTACGAATGTCGGCCAACACACGCATCAAAAGATGAGACAAGTCGAGCGAAACGGGCATGTAGTTCTCGGTTTCGTTGGTCGCATAACCAAACATCATACCTTGATCGCCTGCTCCTTGCTCTTCTTCCACCTCGCGGCTCACGCCCATATTGATGTCGTCGCTTTGTTCGTGAATGGCTGTGAGCACACCACACGAGTTGCCGTCGAATTGATATTCCGACTTGGTATAACCGATTTTGTTGATTGTGCGACGTGCGATGGTCTGCAAGTCGATATATTCTGACGCTCTCACCTCGCCCATAATCACCACCTGACCTGTGGTAACAAACGTTTCGATAGCACAGTGTGCATCTTTGTCGTATGCAAGAAACTGGTCGAGAAGTGCGTCTGAAATCTGGTCGGAAACCTTGTCTGGATGTCCTTCAGACACAGATTCGGATGAAAATAAATATGCCATATTTAATCGTTTTAATGTTCTGTTTGTTATAACAACTGCAAAGATAGTGTAAAAATGGCATTCTCACAATTATTTAAAGACTATAGAGTAAGGAGAAAGAAAAAAGAAGGAAAAGCCTCACTCCTCTCCTTTCAAGTTCATAAAACGTTGGGGTTTGCGGCAAAAATATCTATCTTTGTGTCTTCAGTATAAAATAAAGACATTTTGCAAAGACGGAAAACAAAATTTAAAAGATGAAACAAACAGGTATTTATTTGACTTCAAAACCACGCTATGAGGTGTTGGACGGCTTACGAGGTGTAGCCGCAATGATGGTCATTCTTTTTCATTGCTTTGAAGGCTACTACTCGGTATTGGGCCGACAAGAGTTTTATTATGGCTCGTTGGCTGTGGATTTCTTTTTTATGTTGTCGGGTTTTGTGATGGGTTATGCCTACGACGACCGCTGGGAGAAGATGAGTGTCCGGGGATTTTTTAAGCGTCGTTTGGTGCGTCTGCATCCTATGGTGATTGCCGGAACGCTGATTGGTGCTGCATGGTTTTTCTTTGGAGCCGGTGAAAAGTTTCATGTCATAGCAGAGGTGGAGGCATGGAAATTCTTCCTTTGCTTGGTTATGGGTTTGCTGATGATACCTTGCAGCGTGGGGTTGGACATTAGAGGATGGGCAGAACTCAACTCATTTAACGGTCCCAACTGGTCGCTCACCTTTGAATATATAGGCAACATACTTTATGCTTTTATCTTGAGACATCTGTCTACGGCAGCATTGGCGGTGCTATGTGTGGTGAGTCTTTTCTTTACATTCGACTTAACGTTGGGTTGGGATGTATTTCATCTCCTGCCCAATGGTCCCCAATATTCCATTAGTGGTGGTTGGACACTCACCCCCGACCATGTCTATATAGGTATGACACGCTTGATGTTCCCTCTGCTTTGCGGTCTTGTGATGTCGCGTTTGTTGGGTAAGAGAATAACAAAGGACAACCCCAGCGGTAGCCCGTTGGGTATGCGTGGTGGCTTTTGGGTGGCTTCGCTTGTCTTGGTGGTATTGTTGTCGATGCCCATTGTCGGCGGTAAGTCGGGTATCGCCGATGGAATTTATCAGTTATCGGTCATCGTTCTCGCCTTCCCCCTTGTGCTGTTGATAGGTGCAGGCAGTCAGACCAGTGATGCCAAGAGTACGGCTTGGTGTAATTTCCTCGGTCAAATATCTTATCCTCTTTATATTACCCACTATCCCATCATGTACATGCAGATGGCTTGGGTTGAACGTAACGCCCATGCTCCGATATGGATGCACGTCTGTTTGAATATCGGCGTCATCGCCATGTCTGTCTTCACGGCTTGGGCTTTGCTTAAATTGTATGATGAACCCGTGAGAGAATGGTTGAAAGAAAAGTTTTTAAAGGGCAATTCTACGCAGTCTTAAGGGAAATTGAAGGAGAATTAACGGAATGAAGAAAAGAAGTAAACGGAAATAATGAAAGGTTTCAGCGACTGTTAGTGAATAATGCCTGAGTGGCAGATATGTCTGTTAATTCCACGAACAATGTTCATCAATTCCCGATAACTTCCATTCACTCCATTCGTATAACATTTTAAAAATACAGCTATGATAGGAAACTTTATGTATCATAACCCGACCAAATTATATTTTGGTCCTGAGTCTTTGGCTTATCTCAAAGACGAGTTGAACAACTGCGGAACCACCGTTATGCTGATTTATGGCGGTGGAAGCATCAAGCGAAACGGACTCTACGACGAGGTGATGACCATACTTCGTGAGGCCGGTAAGCAAGTGGTGGAAGATGCTGGAGTGATGTCTAACCCTACATCGGCCAAGGTCTATGAGGGCATAGAGATTGCTCGTCAGAACCAAGTCGACTTTATCCTTGCTGTGGGCGGTGGTTCTGTGTGCGACTATGCCAAGGTGATTGGAGCAGCAACTCATTTCGAGGGCGATTTTTGGGAGTATTTCTTTCTGCAGCAACAAAATCCTTTGCCCACGCAAAAGATAATCCCTCTGGGTTGTGTATTGACGATGGCAGGCACAGGATCGGAAATGAATGCAGGTTCGGTAATCATGAACGAGGACCGGCATCTGAAGCTGGGGCATACCTTCGACAAGCGTTCGCTTCCCCAATTCTCAATTCTCAACCCCCATTTCACCATGAGTCTTCCCATCGATCAGCTTCGTTCGGGTATCTACGATATCATGAGTCATCTCATGGAACAGTATTTCTCGGGTGAAGACAATAACACCAGCGACTATCTCATTGAGGCGTTGATGAAGAATGTGGTGGACGAGGGTGGCAAAGCGGTGGCTAATCCCAACGACTACGAGGTGCGTAGCAACATCATGTGGGCTGCAACATGGGCGTTGAATGGCTTGGTGAAGTGTGGAAAAAAGCAAGACTGGATGGTACATATGATAGGTCACTCGGTGGGAAGTCATACCCATGCTGCTCACGGAACAACTCTTTCGGCTGTTAGTTTGGCATATTACAAGCACATAATGCCTTATGGCTTGCACAAATTCAAACGCTTTGCCGAAAACGTATGGGGTGTGTCGCCCGATGGAAAAACCGATGAACAAGTGGCAACCGAAGGCTTGAAGGCAATGCAGGCATGGATAACAGAGATGGGCTTGCCACAAACCATCAGCGAATTGGGGGCTACTGCCGACATGTTGGACGACATTGCCAAGGGTGTTATCATCTTCGATGCAGGCTATCATCAGCTCACCAACGACGAACTGATGGCTATCCTGAAAGATAGTTTGACGCCCGTGGTGTTTTAACAGACAATCCTTTTCCTCCTTTTCCCATTCTTCTAAAAGTGCGTTTAACCGCCATGGCATAGTTCAAGTAAACTTGACTCTGCCCATTTGGCTTAATTTAAACGTTGATATTTGCAGGGAAAAGGATTGCCGTTGATAAGAAAGAACATCGCCAATCATAAGGAAAGGTGTTGCCATAGATATGCTGTCGAGATGCGATAGCATATCTTTTGTTATGCAATCAAGGCTGAATTGCCTGATGATTAAGGCTGAATTGATGGGCAATTCAGCCTTAATTGCGTTTTGATTGAGTCTAAATTGGCCGGTGATAGCCATTCTTTCTTGTCCCCAAGAAACCTTTTTAGCCTTTCTCTATTCCTTGATAGGGAGCAGGCCTTGCCATGTTTATTGTTGATATGTTCCTCGTTTCTCTCAAAATATTGTAACTTTGCACCCAAGGAATAAATAATAAAAACGATAATAGCGGTATGAAGATAGAAAGCCGGATATGCCTTGCGGTAATCGCAGCGGTGAAAGAACTATATGGACAGGATGTTACCGAGAGCATGGTGCAACTGCAAAA
>JALEWR010000037.1 GCA_022783515.1 Prevotella sp. | reverse complement strand
AAATACCTCTTTCTGCCCCTGCGAAGGAGAGGAGAACCCTTAAGAGAGTTGTTTTTAATATATTGGGCTTATAAGGCATATTCTCCTTATAAGCCCAATGTCTTTATTCTTCTCCCTTTCCTGGGAGGGGGTGGGAGAGGTTTTCTTTTATTCCGTCGAGAAGTCTGCAACCATCTTTCTATAGGTACTAAAGAGACGTGTACGCGAAATAAAGCCAATGAGAACATTGTTGATGTCTACCACGGGCAGGAAGTTGGCATTGGTTTTATCAAATTTTTCCATCACTTCTTCCATCGGATCGTTCGCCCCCAAGGTTGTGGGAGTCTCGGTCATGATTTGGGCTACACTGAATTTCTGGTACAGTTCGGTGCGGAACATGATATGTCTGATCTTGGTAATGTCAACTTCTCCGTGCAGCATTCCTGCTTGGTCCAGCACCGGGATGAAGCTGGTATGACTCCTACTGATGGCTTGCACCAATTTTCCGAGTGGCATTTCGGGCTGTACGGCGGTGTAATCTTTCTCAATCAAACTATTCAAATTCATGAGCGTCAGTACACTTTTATCGGTGTGGTGCGTAATGAGCTTGCCCTGTCGAGCCAATCGCATGCCGTAGATACTATGGGGTTCAAAGATGTTGATGGTGAGAAACGAACTGATGCAGACAATCATCAAGGGCAGGAGCAGTTGATAACCGCCTGTAATTTCGGCAATAAGGAAGATGCCGGTGAGTGGAGAGTGCATCACACCGGCCATCACTCCCGCCATGCCCAGCAAGGTAAAGTTCTTTTCAGGGATATAAACGCCCACTTCGTACATATTCCATAGGCGTGAGAAAAAGAAGCCTCCAAAGCCTCCGATGAATAGAGAAGGGGCGAAAGTTCCTCCACATCCGCCACTGCCATTGGTCGCCGAAGTGGCAAAAACCTTGGTGAGAAGCACCAAACCTACATACACCACCAAGAGATTGTTATGGCCATAGAAAAGCGAATTGTTGAGAATGGCTCCCCAATCGGCTTCTGTGCGTCCGTTGAGCAAGGTGTTGATGGCTCCAAATCCTTCACCATAAAGTGAGGGAAAGAGGAAGATGAGCGAACTCAAAATGATGCCTCCCACAGCCAACTTGAGGTAGGGACGGTCTTTCCACCGGCCAAACATGTCTTCGCAGACGGTCATCATTCGCATAAAATAAAGACTTATCAAACCGCAAAACAGTCCGAAGAGGATGCAGGCAGGTACGCGTTCGATAGCCCAAGCACCATCTAATTGGAAGGTGAACATCGAACTGCTACCCACAAAGATATAGGTGAAGCAAGTGGCGGTAACGCACGAGATGAGGATGGGTAGGAGGGAGGCCATAGTTAAATCGACCATCAACACCTCCAAGGTAAAGACCAAACCTGCGATGGGGGCTTTATAGACACCTGCAATGGCGGCCGATGCACCGCAACCTACGAGCAACATCATGGTACGGTTGTCCAAACGAAAGAGTTGCCCGAGGTTAGAGCCTATGGCAGAACCTGTCAATACAATGGGAGCCTCTGCACCCACCGATCCTCCAAAGCCAATGGTGATAGACGAGGCGATGACAGACGACCAGCAGTTATGCCCCTTTAGCTTACTCTGTTTGGCGGATATGGCATAAAGCACTCGAGTGATTCCATGCGAGATATTGTCTTTTACCACATGCTTGACAAAAAGTGATGTGAGGTAAATGCCTATGACCGGCAGAATGAGATAGAGCCAGTTGGTCGATGAGATGGAAAATCCTTCTGTCAGTATGGTTTGTATCTGTTTGATGAGCCAATGCAGAATATAACCTGCAATGGATGCAAACAAACCCACGAAGAATGCCAGAATGAGCAAAAATTTTCTGTCAGAAAGATGTTGGAGTCGCCATTCTGCTATTCTTTCGAGTAGTGTTTTCTTTTCATATTCGATGGAAATGTCTGACATTATATTAAGTTGGTGAGTTTTTGAGTTGATGAGTTTTTGAGTTGGTGAGAGCTTTACTCTAATTAATAGGGTTGATAAGGCGTATAGAATTTATAAGGCTTATCAAACTCTATAACGAATGATAAGCACTTCCCCTCCTTGAGAAGGGGATAGGGGAACCCCCATTTCCCCTTATTTCCTTATAATTTCCACTTCTCCATTCTTGCTCAATTTGATAATACTACTTGGTGCGTGGGGGTGGTGTTCTTGTCTACGCGTCCAGCAGACATAATCCACAGCATCGAGCATTTCTTTACTGATGTCGCGATAGTTGGCAGCAGCAGGTTGACCGCTGATATTGACGCTCGTGCTGACAATAGGCTTTTGAAAACGATAGCACAATTCTTTTGAAAAAGCCTCGTTGGTTACTCTGATGGCGATAGAACCGTCTTCTGCAATCAGGTTCTCTGCCAAGTTCACTGCATCGTCTAAAATGACGGTTGTGGGCTTGGTCGAAAGTTCCATCAAGTCCCATGCCACGTTAGGTACATTCATCACATATTTTTGTATGCGAGCGGTGGAGTCGACCAAGCAAATCATTGCTTTGGAGTCGTCGCGTTGTTTGAGCTGATATATCTTTTCTACCGCCTTGGGGTTGGTTGCATCGCAT
>JALEWR010000017.1 GCA_022783515.1 Prevotella sp. | reverse complement strand
ACAGCTACTGTTGATGTGTTGAGTTTCGGATGGTATAAAAAGCAATCTTTTTGGAATGCAAACCTTAGCGTAAGAACTGATATGGGATTGGGAGTGCCTAAAGACTTCTTCCATTTCTTGCGAGATACCCGTGGATTAAATCCCGAATCATGGGCAAATTATTCAAGACAATTTGGCGGCGAGAAGATAAATGGTACCACCTATATTGAAGCCGGTGTGGGTTATGCCCGTCCTATTAATGACAAACTTACCGTCGGTGCTAAGGCAAAACTGTTGCTGGGTTTAGCGAATATTAATGTGAACATCAATAATGTGCAAGTGAAAACCCAACTGACTAATATTGATGCCAACCAAGATTGGAACCATATAACCTACGAAGAATTGAGCAAAATAAAGGGGGAAGCCAGCGTTGAGGCCGACGCTACCTTAGATGCAACACTGGGAGGTTACCATGTGGTTTATGATGAAAAAGGCTATGCCAAAGAAATCGATTCAGAAAGCGGTATTGGCATTGCCGGTGTCGGTATGGGCTTTGACCTTGGAGCAACCTATCGTCTAACCGACCAACTCACCCTTTCCGCATCTTTGCTCGACCTCGGTTTTATAACATGGGGCAAAGGCTCTTCTTATAACGCCGCGTCACAATATCGTCGTACCTATACTTTTGGGGATAACAATAATGGAGAGGCAGAAGATTTTCGCTCTTTGATGAGTTCAGGCAACTTGATTGAATTTGACCTTATTCAGTTGAAAGAAACACAAGCCCGTGGTCGTACCACCGCACTTTCTACTTCGTTAGTGATAGGCGGTGAGTATAAGCTACTCAATGATAAACTTACCTTGGGACTTCTCTCTACCACTCGCTTTACACCTATCAAGACAATTCCTGAAATCACGCTGTCTACAGCTTATAAAGTGAATCGCCACATTGGCTTCTCTTTGGGTTATTCGGTGATTCAAGGTGGAGGTTCAGGACTCGGAGTGGGCATGAAGTTAGGACCTGTTATCCTCGCTACCGACTATGCCCTCCTTACCAACAAAACCAAAGCCCTCCATTTCCTCTTTGGCATCTCTGTACCCATGGGAGCTAAGAAAATGAAGGAAAAGAAAGAAGGACAAAAGTAATATTTTCTCTCCGGGGAGTTAGCGGACATTATCGGAAGTAAGACCACTTTGTTTGTGAGGTACACAAATATATGCTTAACCTCAGTAATGCCCACTAACTCCCTTTCTATTTCTTCCAGTTCCCTGCAAATGATGTATCTTCCCGCTAACTTCTATAATATATTACCGTGAGTTCGATGAATTTAAAATAGGGCAATAAATGCTTCATGTAGCGATAGCCAGAAGAATGGAAAAGAATGATGACCATCATAATTTCTGCCTTAGACATCGTGGAATCACGATGATATTTTCTCTTTTTTGCTGGTTCTATCGTATATTTGCCATCATGGCATCAAAAAACTTGCAAAAGTCATCTGCCATACAATAAAAATCTATAACTTTGCCTTCGGCGACCATAGCGACTTTGCTTGTAATCCTTTGTATTTCAGCACTATAAAGCTACAACAATCTTCGCTAATCACTAAATTTACAGATACTTATAATTCATCGAACTTACGTTAAGTTACAATGGATTTTATAGGTGTAATCTACATAAATCTTGAACAAAATTCTGGTTGAATAATTTTTTTTTAAATATGAAGTTTATACCACTTATCATTTCACTATTATTAGTTCTTCCTGTCAAGTCACAGACAGCAAGAGTATACCTTGATATTGCAAAAATTAATCAGCAGGAGTTCTTGCGGAAGAAACTTCAGTCGGCAAATTATCAACAGAAATCTACTGGTGTTTCAAAAAAAGAAAAAGAGAAATTAAAATCCTTGGCACGACCATTTATTGACAAAGATATGGTTGACGCTTTTAACGAAGAAGGACTTGGCTTTGTCGATTTTAAGTATTACCCTCAAGACAAAATCTATGAAGCGGTATTTTCAGAACCGATATACACGTATTCGTACCTCTTCAGCAAAGATAATACAGAGTTTTTAGGAAAAGTTCATCACGGGGACGCTTTCTCAAAATCCGGATATTGGGCTTCCTGTGAATATCAAGACAGTGACCTTGGAGCTGAATTGCATCTATATAGATTTACGGATGAGGCAAGAGGAGAAATAGTGTCTTATAGTACCCAGGAATGGATTGCCAACGAGCTGTTTTGGGGAAGTGACACGACGCTCTATGCTTCTGGGAAACTTTCTGAAAAGGATACGATTT
>JALEWR010000237.1 GCA_022783515.1 Prevotella sp. | reverse complement strand
CCTGGCGAGCTACCAACTGCTCCACTCCGCGATGTTCTTAAGGCAATTCATCGCCGAATTGCGAGTGCAAAGGTATGGCTTTTTTGTTGATTATCCAAGCCTTTTTCTGTTTTTCTTTAAAATTTCTGTTGTTTTTTCTACTTTTCTGTCATTTTTGGGCTTTGTCTTGAGATGTTCGTTGATAAAAATCTTGTTGGTGGTGGGTAATTGATGATGATGGATTGCGATATTGGTCAATTTCTTAGATGTCATTTTTCTTTCTTGACAACGATATTTTTCGTTTTAGAAAAACGAGGTGTTTATAATGTAAGAATAATACTATTATTATAAGTATCTTTTACTCTTTTCACTCGTTTTTTCTTCTTTGGCAAGCTAAAAACATAGCTTTGATGCTTCAATAGTTATGCTTTTACCTCTCAATAGTTATCCTTTTATGGGGTAATAGCTATGCTTTTATCTCCTCAAAAGCATCGTTTTGCGAAGAGGGTGAAGAAAGAGTCAGTGGTAAGGTGTTGAAAATGAGATGTTTGTGAAAATCGTTCATTTGGGTACCTATTGGCTTTTTGTGAAGAAAGTTGCCCTTCCTGGCGAGTTGAGGAGCATCTCTTAATTGGTCAATTTTGTGGATAGGATGTTAGGAATATTTTTTTCTCGTATTACGAAAGTATGTTCTTGGGGTATGCAGGCGAGTGAAGCAACCGCTATGCGATAGTGAATAGCGGTGCATTTTGTCCGGGATAGTTCGTTGCTCTCGCACCCCTGGGTTATTAAGAGACCGTCTCTTTTGCGTAAAGCTTTGCTTGAGTAGCTTTGATAAAGGGGAGGGCTTTTATCCTTTTGCTCCTCTGATAGCATAAAAATGTGGGGAATACGAGTTGCCTATGTGGCATCTTTGTGTTGCAGAACGTTAGAAAGTAGTAAATTAGTCGTTGGATAATTTGTATAAATCAGATAAAAACGATAATTTTGCACATGAATGTTATATTTGTGCAAAATATCATTTTTGTATCATAGTACTATTAAAATAAGGAGGAACAATACATGTCAGTTTCAAAGACAAGGCAAAAGTTGGTAGAAGTTGCAAGGCAGTTGTTTGCCCGCAATGGTGTTGCCAATACTACCATGAACGACATTGCAGTGGCGTCGGGCAAAGGGCGTCGCACGCTCTATACTTATTTTAGCAGGAAAGACGATGTCTATTATGCTGTGATTGAGTCGGAGTTGGAGCGTCTTTCAGAAAAGCTCAACGAAGTGGCTGCTAAGAACACGGCACCTCAAGACAAGGTTATCGAACTGATTTATACGCATCTCTCTTTGATTAGAGAAACGGTGGTGCGTAATGGAAACCTGCGTGCTGAGTTTTTTCGCAATATATGGATGGTGGAGAAGATTCGTAAGAAGTTTGACGAAGACGAGATTTTACTCTTCCGTAAAGTGTATGCCGAGGGTAAGGCAGCCGGCGAGTTCGACATCGACGATGTGGAGTTAGTGGCAGATATCACACATTATTGTATTAAAGGCTTGGAAGTTCCCTTTATCTACGGACGCTTAGGCAATGGCATGACCGAAGAGGCCAGTAAGCCGTTGGTAGCGAAGGTTGTTTATGGAGCTTTAGGAAAACGCCTCAATAAATAGTCAACAACAGCCACTACGAAGTGGGAATGACCAAAGAAGAAAGATTATTAGATTTAATTCATCAAATAACAGTATGGGATTATTAACAGGAAAGACAGCCCTTGTAACAGGTGCTGCACGCGGTATCGGTAAAGCTATTGCTTTGAAGTTTGCTCAAGAAGGTGCAAATGTGGCATTTACCGACCTTGTAATCGATGAGAATGGTAAGGCGACAGAAGCCGAAATCGCTGCTTTAGGCGTGAAAGCCAAGGGCTATGCCAGTAATGCTGCCAACTTCGAGCAATCTGCTGAAGTTGTCAACCAGGTGAAAGAAGAATTTGGTTCGATTGATATTTTGGTTAACAATGCCGGTATCACTAAAGACGGTTTGATGCTCCGCATGACCGAAGCACAATGGGATGCTGTTATCGGTGTTAACTTGAAAAGTGCTTTCAATTTCATTCACGCTTGTGTTCCTGTGATGATGCGTCAACGTAGTGGCTCAATCATCAACATGGCATCGGTTGTTGGTGTGCATGGTAATGCAGGACAAGCCAACTATGCAGCGTCAAAGGCAGGTATGATTGCTTTGGCTAAATCGGTTGCTCAAGAGATGGGAGCTAAGGGAATCCGTGCTAATGCCATCGCTCCTGGCTTTATCGACACAGCAATGACACAAGAATTGCCTGAAGAGGTGCGTAAGGAATGGGCTAGCAAGATACCTCTCCGTCGTGGCGGAACAGTGGAAGATATTGCCAACTGTGCCCTTTACTTGGCGTCAGACTTGTCAAGCTATGTGAGCGGACAGGTAATCCAAGTGGATGGTGGTATGAATATGTAATGCTGAAATAAAAATGGTAAGACGTTAGATGTTGGGCTGTAACTGTTCAATATCTAACGTCTTTTCTTTCATCTTTAATGGTTTATTGTTTCAAATGGAAGTGGTTTACGAAGACAACCATATCATCGTGGTATCAAAAAGCAGTGGAGAAATTGTGCAGGGTGACAAGACCGGCGACGAACCACTGTCGGAAACGGTGAAAAAGTATATCAAGGAGAAGTATCAGAAACCGGGAAATGTATTTCTGGGAGTGGTGCATCGACTGGATAGGCCTGTGTGGGGATTGGTTGTCTTGGCACGAACTTCCAAGGCCTTGAGCCGACTAAACGAAATGTTTAGGGTGGGAGAGGTGCATAAAACCTATTGGGCGATTGTGCAGAGTCCGCCCCAAGAACCTCAAGGTCGTTTGACGCATTGGTTGGTTCGTAATGAAAAACAAAACAAGAGTTATGCTTATTCGCACGAAGTGGCTAACTCTAAGAAAGCGATATTGGATTATCGGGTAATTGGCTCGTCGGATCGCTACACCTTATTGGAAATCAACTTGCTCACAGGTCGCCATCATCAGATACGCTGTCAGTTGGCAGCGATGGGTTGTGTCATCAAAGGCGACTTGAAGTATGGAGCCAAACGCAGCAATCCCGATGGTAGTATAGGCTTGCTCTCGCGTAAGGTTGAGTTGGTGCATCCTGTGTCTAAAGAATTGATTCGTTTGGAAGCACCCTTACCCAACGACCGCTTATGGAAGGTGTTGGCAGGAGAATAGAAATAAAAGCGGATGGTAGGGAACAGTCAGCCATTCCCACTTCACCCACCCAACCGGTTAAACCTGCCGTTCCTACACAAAACCTTTCACTTCTTTAGCCCCAAAATTCTCCATACAATCGTTGTAAATGGCAAAGTTGGGCGATTGGTTGTCGATGGCAGCCATACCCTCTTCCAAGAAGCGGAGCTTGTTTTTGAAGCGTTCATCGCGGCGTATGTCTTTCACCGATTCAGCCACGCAATAGTCTTTAGCAAAGCCGGCTACAACCACTTCGTCGTATTTTGCCATCTCGTCGAGAATCTTTTGTCCGCGTTCGTCAATGCTATCGGCGTTGACAAAAGAAAAAATAGAGAACATTTCGGCATCAGCCCATTCGCCTTTTTCGTATATATGCAAAGGCTTTTTTTCTTCTCCTTGTTGCTGCCATTGTTGCAATGCTGCGGTTAAACGCTTGGGAAACTCCCATCCCCATGTGCCTTTTATGCAATGGTCGGGCCATATGGTGTGTGTGTGTCCCTTGCTTTCTATCGCCTTTAAATAGTTTTCCACCTCTTTTTTACTGACTTTCAGAGGTTCTATTGTGCCTTCCTCTACCTCTTTCAGCGTGATATTGGAGAAAGGCTGAATATCGTTTTTCCAGTAGCTACGATGACTGATATGATAAGGTTGATGCGTGTCCTGAGATACGATGATGGCATCCGGATTTTCGTTTTCTATATATCTGATGATGGCATCAATGCCTTTCTCTGCCTGTTGAACATACAAACTGCCTTTAGAATCAACAAAATCGTTGTTGGGATCCACGATGATAAATATTTTTTTCATGTCTCTTTATGGGTGTTTTAGAGTTATTATGAACAATTGTTGGCAGAGCGATATCTCTTTATATTGTGCTTCCAACATGTGTACTACAAAAATACAAAATACATTTCATATACGAAATATTGTATGCTCTTTTACTTGTTGTAATGCTTTGTTTTCCTTATCTTTGTGTAACTGATTGCATGTTTTATTCTAATATTGATGTGTCGATGAAAACAAAACTATATACTGCAACTTGCCTCTTTATTCTCTTTTTGTTGTCCTTGCCTATGATGGTGCAGGCAAAAGCTGTGCATCTCTTGCCCAAACCCAAGCATCTGCTGGTAAAGACTAAGGAAAAAGCATTTCGTTTACAGCGAGATGTGGTTTTGGATGATGCGACTGCGACACCACTGCTGAAGACTTTTCTTTTGGAAAGCGGTTGCAGAGTGGTGGAGAAAGCCCGGGCAAAGGTGCGTGTTGAGTTGGTAGACAGCATTCCCAATATGTATGATTACGTTTTATATGGCTACGACAACGAGGCTTATTCGTTGCAGGTGAGAGAACAAGAAATTGTGATTAAGGCGGTGAAACCCATAGGTGTGATTCGTGCTGCACAGACCTTGCAACAACTGTCGGAAGGCTATGACAAACGAAAGAGTATAGAGGCCGTGGAGATTGTAGATTATCCTGCTTTTAAATTGCGTGGCTTTATGCACGATGTGGGACGTTCTTACATGGAGTTCGATGAGCTGAAAAAGCAGATTTACTTATTTTCTCGCTTTAAAATCAATACCTTTCATTGGCATTTAACTGAAAATCAAGCATGGCGTTTTGAAGTGAAGGGTTTGCCCCAGCTCACCGATGGGCGTTTTGCCACACGCCATCCGGGGAAATATTATACGCAAAAACAGTGTCGGGAGTTGGAAGAATACGCTCGTCAATATGGGGTTACGGTTATTCCCGAGATAGATATGCCCGGTCATAGTGCAGCCTTTGAGCGTGCAATGGGTTATGAGATGCAAACCGAAGAAGGTGTTGCCACACTGAAAAACATCCTCACCCAGTTGGCTCAAACCTTTGTGCATGCCCCTTATCTGCATATCGGAGCCGACGAGAAGAAAATCACTTATCCGAAGTTTGTGCAAATAATGACCGACCATGTACGCGGTTTTGGAAAAAAGGGGGTGATATGGTATCCTATACAAGGCGATAGAACAGGAGCCGATATGGCACAGCTATGGAGTACGGCAGGTCGCTTACAGGCCGGTATTCCCAATATCGACTGTCGTTATAACTATACCAACCACTTCGATCTCTTTGCCGATATCGTGGGCATTTATAAGAGCTCGATTTATTATAGCCATCGTGGCAGTAGTGAGTTGGCAGGCTTTGTTTCAGCCGCATGGAACGACCATTTGTTGAGTTCGGATGCCGACATCATGAAGCAGAATAATGTCTATGCCGCGGTGTTGGCCTCGGCGTCGCGTGGATGGACAGGAGGCGGCAGGCAATACATAGAACAAGGTGGTACGATATTGCCTAATGAGGGCGAAGAATGGGAAGATTTTAATGATTGGGAGCAACGTTTTCTTTTTCATAAAGCCCATTCGCTGAAAAACGAACCCATTGGTTATGTGCGTCAGAGTCATGCCCGATGGAATATCACTCAACCGCTTTCGCATCTCGACAAGCGTCATTTGCCCTACGCCCACATTCCCGATGTCAAGGCATTGTTAGAGGAGGTGAAGAAAGAGAAATCGCAAGTAGTAGCAGGTTCGGGCATTTATTTGCGGCATACATGGGGTAATATCGTGCCTACGGTCTATGATGATAAGGCTTTGAATCATACCGTTTATGCCTGGACTTATATCTATTCTCCTCGCCGGCAAGAAGCAGGAGCCTTGATAGAGTTTCAAAATTACAGTAGGTCGGAACGAGATTTTGCTCCTCCGGCAGGTCACTGGGATTATAAAGGGTCGCAGGTGTGGCTCAACTACGAGGAGATAAAAGCTCCCGATTGGGTGCAACATGATGTTAGGGTAGAACATGAAACAGTCCTGCTCGATGCTAACTGCACCGCCCGAAAACCCATTCGTGTACAACTGAAGAAAGGTTGGAATGTGGTGCTGATGAAGTTACCTTATATCCAAACCGATAAGGTTAGGCTCAATAAGTGGATGTTCACCTTTTCACTGACCGATGTGGACGGCAAGAATGCGTTGGAGGAAGTGAGGTATTAAAGGACGACTTACACCCATTGGTTGGTGAGCTTGCGAGTAAAATGCCTTTTCGAGGAACGAGAAAGGAAACAATTTCCCCCTCCTTGGGAAGGGAAGGGGCTGGTTCCTTTTCACCCACAACTGATATCTAATCCTGATAATACACCTTATTCACTCTACTACTGATGCCTGTTAGCACTTCGTAGGGAATGGTGTTGAGAGCGTCTGATAGGGCGGTGATGGGCAGTTGGTTGCCGAAAATTTCAACCTTACTGCCTTCTTCACAATCAATACCCGTAACATCGATTAATGCCACATCCATGCAAATATTGCCGATATAAGGAGCTTTCTGCCCATTCACCAAGCAATAGCCATTGCCGTTGCCTAAGTGTCTGTCCAGTCCGTCGGCATATCCAATGGGAATGGCAGCGATGTAACTGTCTTTTTCTACCACACCTCGTCTGCTATAACCCACTGTATCACCGGCTTTTACCTTGCGTTTTTGTAGAATAGTGGTCTTGAGGGTACATACATTGTGCATCAAGGCGTTGGTTCGGGGATTGATTCCATATAAGCCCAAACCCAACCGACACATATCCAACTGTCTTTCAGGGAAGTGTTCTATGCCTGCAGAGTTGTCTATATGGCGTAGTATTTTATGCGAAAAGGCGACTTGCAGCTGTCGTGAAGCACGGTCGAACAAGGCAAACTGATGGGCAGAGAACTCGTCGAAATCATCGCTGTCAGAACCCACGAAGTGAGAAAAGACTGAACGTGGAATGATATACGATTGATTGCCGAGCATTTCGATGAGTTTTTCCATATCGTTTTCAGGGTCGAACCCAAGTCGGTGCATACCGGTGTCCAACTTGATATGCACAGGAAAGCCGCTTATTCCTTCTTTTTTAGCTGCATCTAAAAGATGATTCAACAATCGGAAACTGTATACTTCGGGTTCCAAGTCGTAGTCGAAAAGGGTTTTGAATGCCGTTAATTCGGGATTCATCACCATGATATTCTGTGTTATACCATTCTTTCTCAGCGTCGCTCCTTCATCTGCCACCGCCACCGCCAAATAATCCACGCGGTGGTCTTGCAGGGTTTTGGCAATCTCCACTGCCCCTGCTCCGTAGCCATCGGCTTTAATCATACACACCAGTTTGGTGTCTTTTTTCATGAGCGACTTATAGTAATTGAGGTTGTCTACCAACGCATTGAGGTTGACTTCGAGAATTGTTTCATGCACTTTTTGCACCATCTGTTCGGTGAGTTGGTCGAAACCAAAGTTTCTTGCACCTTTTAACAGAATGACCTCGTTGCGGAATGAGCGGAACAGCTCACTCCCAATCAACTCTTTCACATTACGGAAGAATGCTTTGTTCTTCGCCTTGATGTAGTCTTGATGATTGAAAAGTTGTTGTCCGATACCTATAAATTTCTCCACACCTCTTTGTTCTACCATGTAGGATACCTCCCGATAGAGTTCTTCGGGACGCTCTCCACTTTGCAAAATATCGCTCAAGATGAGTGTACGAGTGCGTTCCTTGTGGTCGGGACGACGGTTCATAAAGTCGAGAGCAATGTCGAG
>JALEWR010000230.1 GCA_022783515.1 Prevotella sp. | reverse complement strand
TATTTTTTGATATAGCCAGAGTGGTGAAAGCTAAACAACCTAAAGTTGTGTTGATGGAGAATGTGAAAAATTTTGCAAGACATGACAATGGACGCACTTTACAAAAGGTGAAGCAAATCATGAAAGAGCTGGGCTATTCTTTTTATTATAAAGTGCTGAGTGCTGTTGATTTTGGTATTCCCCAAAAGCGAGAGCGAATATATATGGTAGGCTTTAGAAATGACTTGGATATACCTTGTTTTTACTTTCCGAAGTCATTCCCGTTGAGCATTCATGTGGAAGATTTGTTGATAGATAGTTTGCAAGAGTTAAAGGAACTTTATGTGGAACGCAAGGATTTGGTGCTGAATGGAACAGAAGATAATAGGTATAGCAACAAACCTATCCGTTTGGGCATTGTGAATAAAGGTGGGCAAGGTGAAAGAATATATAGCACCAAGGGGATAGCCATCACTTTATCGGCTTATGGAGGTGGAGTGTTCTCCAAGACGGGAGGTTATCTTGTTAACGGAGGTACACGAAAACTACATCCTCGTGAATGTGCCAGATTGATGGGTTTTCCCGATGACTACAAAATAAGTAGCAATAAGAATCAAGCTTACAAGCAATTAGGTAATTCGGTAGTTGTAGATGTGTTGCAATACATAGGTATGCAAATAGCAAAATGTCTGCATCAAGAGAAAGGAACCCATATTCTTTTCTAAGGCTGCAATGAGTTTTTGAAATGTTCTAAGTCGGCAATGTCTTGTGATTGTTTAAGGGTAATGGAAAAAATAACATTGGCATTGTAAGTGTTAGACAGCTTTGTTATTTTGTAAATGTTATCAGCTGTTTTTTTAAAAAGAAAAGAGGAGGTTTTACCCGATAATGTTATTGAAGCATTGGTTAGGTTAGGTATTTGAGCAAAGACATATTTCCCCTTTCTCATTATTGAACTGTTGGTGTATTTATTGTTTTGTAATAGAATTGACAATTCATTGATGTCTTTAACAGAGGGATTGGCAGAGCCACTTTTTTTAGTGCGATATACTGCACTGATGGAGAAATAATGTTCAAACCGCTCTATTGGAAAGATGATATATTGTCCATTTTCGGCTTGTGTAATCACATATTTTACTTGATATTCTTCTTGATAATGGTTAATAATCCATTGGCTTAAAAGATTGGGTGAGCAAGCAATTGCTTTTGTAGAAGGCTTTTTGTACTCTTCAAAATGTAGGTTTAAGTAGTCTATAATGGCGTGAGCATACTTTTCATCAGATTTATTTCTTTCTGAGAAAATAAATTTTTGTTGGGTGCTATCGGGGAATAAAACGAATTGTCCGCATTGTGCTTGATTCATTTTTGCCTCAATATAATACTGTGGTTTATTTTGTCGAGTGCAAAGAATATCAGAATGTGTTGAGGTATGTCCGCCGGTTTTTATGAAGTTTATTTCTTTATTAGCAAAGTGTTTCTTTAAATAAGCAAAGCAGGCTTCTTCAAATTTTTCCCAGTTTTCCATATGCTATGCGTGTTGATTCTTTTTTAAATTATATTTTCTGAGGTGGTTCAAGGTTGCCGTATATACTCAATACTGATATAATCTGTACTCTGGGCAGTGATTTTCGCTTGATTATCTATGCGTTCGTTGACTAACCATAGGATGCGGTTTTGGTCATCGGTTATTACCAACTGATGTTGCTTGTCGAACCACGACTTCTTTTTATCGGTTAGATAGTCGCTAACCAATTTGGATGTTGTCATGCCCAACGGGGTAAATCGGTCGCCGGATTGGATATGACGGATGGTTAAAGGGAATGAAATCTTTGAACTGTCAAGATGAATGAAATGAGGTAAACGACTGATAGAAAATTGATTATCTATATAACCTCGCTTGATAACAAACTTCTGATTGTTGCTAAAACAATAGTTGCCGGTTTCTGTTATCTTCATGCTTCGCTGCATTTCGTTCTCTGTCATGGTGCGTTCTATGAGCAGATGTTCGCGGTTGATGATGAGTGTGTGTGTGGGAGAGTGCCACCGTTTGCCGGTAGTGTTGTGGATAGAGTGCAAAATATTATCCACTTGTGAGGAGGAAAAACCGTAGGGAATGATTGTTTGAAAGAGCGAATATTGAGGCGAAGGCGTAGATAGAAGATGTGTTTTAGAGATGGCTAATTGTTGTCTGCCATCAATTACATGGTTTTCTGCCATGTTCTTGGTGTGCTCTTCCATGCTATAATCAACAATCTTTCTTATTTCATGCAAGTGAGCCATTGTTCTACTGATATTGTTGACGACAGCAGGATTGATGGTTTGAAGAAAGGGGATGAGGTCAAGACGAATCTTATTGCGAGTTACATCGTTGACAAGATTGCTGCTATCGGTGATATATGTTTGGTTGCGGGCTGCGAGATATTGCAGGATATCGTGCCTGCTAAGACATAAAAAAGGGCGTAAGATATTGCCATTGACGGGTTGCATACCAAGGAGTCCGTGTAGGCCGGTGCCTCGAATGAGGTTGATAAATAGCGTTTCTACATTGTCGTCATTATGGTGAGCCACACAAATTCCATCTGTTTGTAAGTCGCGACAGAGATTGGCAAAATAACCATACCGCAAGTCTCGGGCAGCCATTTCGATACTCACATGATGTAGTTGAGCATATGTTGTGGTATCAAAATGAATGAGGTGGAGAGGAATATGAAGCTCGTGGCATAGTTGTTGACAAAACTTCTCATCTCTATCCGACTCCTCTTCACGCAATTTGAAATTACAGTGAGCGGCTTCTATTTGATAACCCAGTTGTTGTAGCATCATTAATAAGGCAACACTATCGGCTCCTCCCGATAGTGCTACCAAATATTTCTTATTATGCTCTAATAGATTGTGCGAATGAATATATTGGCTAACAATCTTTTCTATCTTCTTTTTCACCTTATTTTTTGCCAATGTTGAGTGTGAAAACCCTTTTATTCTACATACAACACCAATCCTTTGAGGTACTCGCCTTCAGGATGATAGATGTTGATGGGATGGTCGGCAGGTTGATGCAGCTGGTGTAAGATACGCACTTTTCTTCCTGCTTGGGCCGCTGCAGTGAAGACCGCATTGCGGAAATTCTCTTTGGTAACGACCTGACTACAACTAAAGGTGAACAAGATACCGCCGGGCTTGATGCTTTCAAAGCCTTTGACGTTGAGACGAGTGTAGCCTTTGAGTGCATTGCGAAGTGCTGATTTGTGTTTGGCGAAAGCAGGAGGGTCTAGCACAATGAGGTCGTATTTATTGTCATTGGCATCTAAAAACTTGAACGCATCTTCACAATACGCCTCGTGTCGGGTGTCGTTGGGGAAGTTGAGCGATGTATTCTGCTTGGTCAGTTCGATGGCTTTCGCACTACTATCGACCGAATGCACCAGTTTGGCTTGTCCTCTCATGGCATATACAGAGAAGCCACCCGTGTAGCAAAACATATTGAGTACGCTTCTGCCTTGCGAATATTTTTCGAGTAATGAACGGTTTTCTCTTTGATCGATGAAAAAACCTGTCTTTTGTCCCTTTAACCAATCGACATGAAATTGCAAACCATTTTCAGTGCCGATATTCTCGTCGCTACCGCCAATCAAGAAGCCATTTTCTTGTCCTAAGTCGGCTTTGAAGGGTAGGGTAGTGTCGCTTTTATAATAAATATTCTCAATGCGGTGAGCCATTACTTGAGCAATGGCACGACTAATGTCGTGGCGATGGACGTGCATACCTACACTATGAGCTTGTATAACGGCAGTTTTGCCATAACAGTCGACAATGAGTCCGGGCAGATTGTCGCCTTCTCCGTGAACCAAACGATAGGTGTCGTTGTCTTCTTTATCAGCCACCCCGATGGCAATGCGTGACGATAGAGCCGATTGGATGCGACTTTCCCAAAACGATGCGTCGATGACGATGTCGCTGAATGATAATACTCTGACAGCTATCGAACCGATTTGATAATGACCAACGGCAATAAACTCGCCCTTATCGCTTAATATTCTCACCACTTCTCCCTCTTCGAGGGTGTCGGGATGTTCAATCTTCTGGATGGCACCCGAGAAAATCCAAGGATGAAAACGCTTTAAACTTTCTTCTTTTCTTTTTTTTAAGTAGATATTTCTGTACATATTCTGTTCTTGTTTCAATTCTATTTTGAAGAAGCGGATGTAGCTTTTTTCGCTTCAGAAGACACAACTTGTTCTGTAGTCTCGTTGCTTTGAATAATCAATTCAAAGTTTTGCGAGGTTTTTAGACGTTGTATTTCATTATATAATTGCAGGCAGGCCCACGCATCTAATGCTGCATAACCCTTTTGCTTATCGTTGAGAACGTCCGAATCCCAATTAGTGAGTTGTTGTCGTTTGCTGATTTTCTGCCGGAAAAGATTGGCATATAGTTTTTGCAAACTCATGTCTTCCACGCCAATTTCATGCACAATGTTCTGGATGTCGATAATGTTTCCTGGGGTGAATTTTTCTCTTCCTTGCAGCGACATGATATCGTCTTGCAGTGAAAGACCGATAAGTGGTACCTCTTTGTTTTCCAATAAGCGTTTGATGGCTGGTGTGATACCTGTAAAATTCAGGCGGAAAAGAAAGCAGATATCCTCGTCGGACACTTGCAATAATGACACCTTATGGCGTTCGCCCTTGCGAAAAGATGGACGAGTTTCGGTGTCGATGCCCAATTTTTCTCTCGTTAATAAATAGTCAATGGCTTTTTCTGCCTCCTGTTCCGACATGACAACAACAATCTTTCCTTGAAAATGCACTTGTGGAAGTTGGCCTATTGTTTTCTTGTCGATTTTTTTATATATAATTTTCTTCATTTCTTTAGTCTGCAAACTAGACTGCAAAATTAGAAAAAAGTATCGACTTTGTGGTCTGTTCTTACTTTTTTACGCTAATTTTGCACAAGATAATAGGATGAAAGATAAGATGGTAAAGAAAAAGACAAACAATCAACAGAAAAGTATAGCAGAAGCAGTGGGTTATAAAAGTTTGGTTAGCAACGAGAAGGTTAATTTTCTTTTAGGACTGATTATGCTTCTGATGGCTGGAGTATTGTTGGTTGCTATGGGTTCGTATATCAATACAGGTGCGGTGGATCAGAGTATTTTAGAGAATATGAAATCGCAAGAATGGATGAATACTGAACAAATATTTAGCAATTATTGTGGCTCTTTAGGTTCGCTTTTCTCTTATTCGGTGATGACGTTAGGATTCGGTTTTCCGGCCTTTCTTCTGCCCGTCTTTGTGGGGTTGGTAGGACTTCGCTTGATGGACGTCTGTCGTATCAACTTGTGGAAGTATTTCCTTTATATGATATTGGCAATGGTTTGGGTGTCAATCGCATTGTCCAAGTTTCTTGCTCCTTTAATGGAAAATTTCTTTTTCAATCCTGGTGGTAATCATGGATTGTATTGTGTGCAGCAGTTGGAGAATATGATTGGCCCTCCGGGACTCATCGCTTTGCTGCTCTTTGCTGCTTTGGCGTTCCTCACTTATTTAAGTGCGGAAACCATCACTTTTATCCGTAAGGCTTTAAACCCACTGAAATTTCTTACCAGTAAGATAAAATTTACGATTACTAATCACGATATCGTGGAGAGTAAAACAGAGGAGAATGATGATATAAAGGTGGTTCATGTC
>JALEWR010000191.1 GCA_022783515.1 Prevotella sp. | reverse complement strand
AATCGTCATGCCTTAGTGGGTGTGATTGAAGAAGCCATGGAAGTGGAATTGAGCGACCGTATCAAGTATATTCGTACCATCATGGACGAGTTGCAACGTCTTAATTCACACCTCCTCTTCTATAGTTGTTGTGCTCAAGACGTGGGAGCCTTGACCGCATTTATCTATGGTATGCGTGATCGCGAGCAAGTGATGAATGTGATGGAAGAAACCACTGGTGGCCGACTGATTCAAAACTATTATAGAATAGGTGGCTGTCAGGCAGATATCGATCCCAACTTTGTACAGAATGTGAAGAAGCTCTGTGCTTATATCAAACCTATGTTCAAAGAATATCACGACGTGTTTACTGGTAATGTAATCATGGAAAACCGCTTTAAGAATGTGGGCGTGATTTCTAAAGAAGATGCAATCAGCTACGGTTGTACCGGTGGTACAGGTAGAGCAGCGGGCTGGGCGAACGATGTGCGTAAGTATCACAGCTATGGCGTTTATGATAAGGTATCGTTTGATGAAATTACTTACAATCATGGTGATAGTTATTATCGCTATATGGTTCGCATGAAAGAGATGGAACAAAGCGTAAGAATCTTGGAACAATTGGTTGACAATATTCCTGAAGGCGAGTTTTATATCAAGCAAAAGCCTATCATTAAGGTGCCGGAAGGACAGTGGTACTTCTCTTGCGAAGGTGCTCGTGGTGAGATAGGAGTATATCTTGATAGCCGTGGAGACAAGAGTCCGTATCGGTTGAAGTTCCGTCCTATGGGCTTGCCATTGGTAGCCGCTATGGACGAAATGTTGAGAGGAGAAAAAGTTGCCGACCTTATTGCGGTTGGAGCATCATTAGATTATGTAATACCAGATATTGACAGATAATTATGTTTGATTTTTCAATAGTAACAACATGGTTTGATAGTTTGCTTCGCCATACCTTGGGCTTGAGCAATTTTTGGACAATTCTTATCGAATGTGTTCTTGTTGGCTTGCTGATTCTTATCGCTTATGCCGTACTGGCTATCATTCTTATATTTATGGAACGCAAGGTTTGTGCAGCCTTTCAATGTCGTTTAGGTCCGATGCGTGTCGGTCCTTGGGGCATCTTCCAGGTGTTTGCCGACGTATTGAAGATGCTGATTAAAGAAATCTTCGCAGTAGACAAAGCCGACAAGCTGCTTTATACCATCGCACCGGTGCTTGTTATTACGGCATCAGTAGGTACTTTTGCTTTTTTGCCTTGGAACAAAGGAGCGGGAATATTAGACTTTAACGTAGGACTCTTCCTGATGACAGCCATTTCAAGTATTGGTGTTGTCGGAGTATTCTTGGCTGGTTGGAGTTCAAACAACAAGTATAGTGTGATTTCGGCTATGCGTGGTGCTGTGCAGATGATTTCTTATGAGATGTCGCTCGGACTCTGTTTGATTGCAGCTGTTGTGTTGACTGGTACTATGCAAATCAGCGGAATAGTTGAGGCACAAAGTGGAGCGTTTGGTTGGTTGGTGATGAAAGGGCATATTCCTGCCATCATTGCCTTTCTTGTTTTCTTGATTACAGGTAATGCTGAGGCTAACCGTGGACCCTTCGACTTGGCTGAAGCCGAAAGTGAGTTGACTGCAGGTTATCACACCGAGTATTCAGGTATGGGTTTCGGATTCTTCTATTTGGCTGAGTATCTTAATCTTTTCATCGTTGCAGGTATTGCTTCTACCGTATTCTTAGGTGGCTGGATGCCCTTGTATATTGGTGTAGAGGCTTTCGACCAAGTAATGGATTATATTCCAGGCATTGTATGGTTCTTAGGTAAGACCTTTGCTTTGATTTGGGTATTGATGTGGATTCGTTGGACATTCCCACGTTTGCGTATTGACCAAATCTTGAAATTGGAATGGAAATATCTCATGCCCTTATCTTTGCTCAATTTGGTTTTGATGACTATCATTGTAGCATTTGGCTGGTACTTTAAATAAAATACTGAAATGGAAGAAAACAATAAATCATATTTTGGTGAAATAAAGGATGCTGTCAGCTCGCTTCTTACAGGGCTTAGAGTAACCATGCGTGAGTATTTCACGCTCAAAATTACCGAGCAGTATCCTGAAAATCGTACAACAACGTTGCGTGTAGCCAAACGTCATCGTGGTCGTCTTGTGATGAAACGTGATGAGAACGATGTGGTGAAGTGTGTGGCTTGTTTGATGTGCGAAAAAGTTTGTCCTAATGGTACCATCCGCATTGCTTCGGAAATGGTAACCACAGAAGACGGAAAGAAGAAAAGACAACTCAACGATTATATCTACGACTTGGGAGATTGTATGTTCTGCGAGTTGTGTACGAATGCTTGTAACTTCGATGCGATTGAGTTTACAAACGACTTTGAAAACTCTGTATTCGATCGTAACACCCTCCTTCTTCATTTGGATAAAGAACACTATAGGAGTTCTTTGCCTAATATTCTCGAAGGAGAGGGCGATGTAGAGATAGGTAAGTTTAATACAAAAATTAAATAACGGAGGACGTTGGCTTATATGGCAAATTTAGTTATGTTTTGTATCTTGGCAGCAGTGATATTGATTTCTGCCTTGGTATGCGTATTGACCAAGCGAATTATGCGTGCTGCCACGTTCTTGTTGTTCGTGTTATTTGGTATTGCAGGTATCTATTTCTTGTTGGATTATACCTTTCTTGGTGCAGCACAGATTGCGATTTATGCAGGTGGTTTGACCATGTTGTATATTTTCGCCATTCAGTTGGTGTCCAAACGTTCATTGCAAGGACTTCAAGAGCGATTGAAAGGCAAGAGCGTTGTGGTGGGAGCTTTGACTGCCATTGCAGGTTTTGCTACCGTATCGTTGGTGTTGTTAAAAAACAAGTTTATCGATATGTCGGCCACTATGGTGGACGAGGAAGTGTCTATGGAACGTATCGGAGCCGACTTGTTGGGGGCCGGTGCTAACCAATATGTACTTCCCTTTGAGTTTATCTCGGTATTCTTATTGGCTTGTATCATCGGAGGTATTATGATTGCACGAAAGGAGGAAAGAAAATGATACGTATCGAATTATTATTAGGATTGAGTACCCTATTGTTTTTCATAGGTTTCTTTGGTTTTGTTACACGTCGTAACTTGATTGGTATGCTTATTTCGGTGGAGTTGATATTAAATTCTGTCGACTTAAACTTCGCCATCTTTAACCGCATTCTTTATCCTGGTCAGTTGGATGGCTTCTTCTTCACACTCTTCTCTATCGGAGTGAGTGCAGCAGAAACAGCTGTGGCAATGGCTATTATTATTAATGTTTACCGCAATTTCCATAGCGATCAGGTAAACAGTATTAACAATTTGAAATTATAATACAATGGATTATAGTTATGTCTTTTTAATTCTTCTTCTTCCTGCACTTTCTGCTCTTATCCTCGGTTTGGCGGGAATGAAGTTGTCGCATAAGATTGCCGGACTGATCGGAACTGCGGTTTTGGGAACTATCTTCTGTTTGTCGTGCTACACTGTTTATGAATATTTCATCGGGCAGGGTAGAGGAGCTAACGGACTTTTCCCCACTATTACCGCCTTCGACTTTGCTTGGTTGCGATTTAACGATTTGTTGACTTTCAATATTGGTTTTCGTCTTACTCCCATCTCTGTGATGATGCTCTTTATCATTACTTGTGTGAGCTTGATGGTACACATCTATTCGTTTGGTTATATGCATGGTGAGAAAGGTTTCCAACGCTATTACGCCTACCTTTCTTTGTTTACCATGTCTATGCTTGGCTTGGTTGTGGCAACCAATATCTTCCAAATGTATTTGTTTTGGGAGTTGGTGGGTGTATCGTCTTACCTTCTTATCGGATTCTATTATCCCGAGAAGGCAGCCGTTTCTGCCTCAAAGAAAGCTTTTATCGTAACGCGTTTCGCCGATCTTTTCTTCTTGATTGGTATTCTCATCTATAGCTTCTATGTAGGAACATTCAATTACGACCTCACAGCTATGCCTACTCTGCATGCACAAGTGGCAGGAGCATCAGCAATGATTCCCCTCGCTCTCTTCTTCATGTTTATTG
>JALEWR010000251.1 GCA_022783515.1 Prevotella sp. | reverse complement strand
AGGTTATATACTTCGTGCTTTTTTCGCTCTGGGAGTAGTGGGGAAAGCTATGCAAGGCTTGTGTCTTGACAGGGGCGTATGCCGTACAAGATGCAAGAAAGAATCATTCAACATGATAGAGAAGAACATCTCTTGTTAGTTTTTGATGACGTGGATAAAGAACCAACGCTTTAAGCTGCGGACTGCCTTGTTTATGTGGGCTGTCTGTATGCCTTTCTCCTTGTGGTCGCAGCGGTCGACAGACAGCTTGCAGCACATCAAGGAGGTCGTTGTCGTGGCAAAACCCTATCAGGAGGTGATACCGGTGCAACGCCTGACGGGCGACATGTTGCAGCGAATGAACAGCCATACGGTGGCGGATGCCCTGCGTTATTTTGCCGGTGTTCAGCTGAAAGACTATGGCGGTATGGGCGGACTCAAGACCATAGATGTGCGTAACATGGGTAGTCATCATGTGGGCGTATATTATGAAGGTATTCAAGTGGGCAATGCCCAGAATGGCGTGGTCGACTTAGGGCGTTTCTCGATTGACGATTTGGAAGAAGTGGCACTTTATAACGGACAGAAAAGCGAGATTTTTCAATCTGCCAAAAACTTTGCCTCGGCATCAATGGTTGATTTAAAGGCACGCCGTCCGCAGTTCAAAGTAGGCGAAAAGAGCCGTATTCTCTTTCGTTATAAGGCGGCAACCATCGCCTTGGCCAACCCTTCTTTTCGTTGGGAACAGCGTTTGGGCAAGCGTCTGACCATGAGCTTGAGTGGCGAATATATGCAGAGCGATGGCCGCTATCGCTTTCGTTATCGAAGGGTGACACCGCAAGGCAATGTGGCCTATGACACCACTGCCGTGCGGCATAATAGCGACATTGCAGCCATGCGATTGGAAGCAGGCTTGTATGGCGAAATGAATGAAGGTTATTGGCAGGTGAACACCTATTATTATGGTTCGCAACGAGGCTTGCCCGGGGCAATCGTCAAGAATGTGTGGCATAGTGGCGAACGCCTTAATGACAAGAACTTCTTTGTGCAAGGCACGCTGGTCAAAGCCTTTTCGCCACGCTATAAGATGGAGTGGAAAGGCAAGATGGCATACGACGATACACACTATCTGTCGCGAGATTCGATGCTGTTCCTTAACCGGCAGGTAACAGCCAAGGCCCAATACGACAATCGGTTTTATCAAAAAGAAGCCTATCTGTCTACCACCCATCTCTATCGCCTCATGCCCCGATGGCATGTTTCGCTCTCTGCCGATGTGCAGTATAACGCCTTGAGTGGCAGGATGCGAGGGGTTGCCACTCCCTTTGTCCACCCCCGACGGTGGACGCTGTGGACGGTTGCTACCACGGCAGTCGACTTAGGGGCATTGAAGATGCAAGCCGGCATGTTGAGTACATGGGTAAACGACAAAGCCGACGAGCCACCATCCCGACTCAATAAGCACGAATGGTCGCCTGCTGTCTTTGTCAACTATCGTCCGTGGGCAAAAAAAGACTTCTATGTTCGAGGCTTCTATAAACGCATCTTCCGTCTTCCCACTTTTAACGATATGTATTATACGCAGGTAGGCTATAGCATGTTGCGACCCGAATATACCGACCAATGGAATGTGGGCATGTCTTATACCCGACGTTGGGATAAAGGTTGGCTGAAGGAAATACACCTGCAGGCTGATGGTTATAAGGCTTTGATTACCGATAAGATTATCGCAGCTCCAACAGGAAGCAGCTTTCGATGGATGATGACCAACATGGGACGAGTGGAAAGCGAGGGTATTGATGCCGTGGCAAGCTTGAGA
>JALEWR010000172.1 GCA_022783515.1 Prevotella sp. | reverse complement strand
GGCAATGTCGAATTGCTGTCTAGGTATCAACTCTTTCAGCTTTTCGCACATTCTGCGACCAAAGGTTACAGCATTGTCTTGGTGGGTCAGTGTAGACAAAGCATCCACCGGCTCCCCATTAAGCAATATATCGAGCTTGATGAGTTTAGACGGACGGAAGCTATCAATATGATAATCGAAAGAAGCATAACCTTTGGAAATAGACTTTAACTTATCGTAGAAGTCGATAACAATTTCGCCTAAGGGCAACATAAAGCATAATTCCACACGGTTACCTGCCACATACTCTTGTTTCACCAATTCGCCCCGTTTGTCAATACACAACTTCATAATCGGACCAATATAATTCACATCGGTGATGATAGAAGCCTTGATAAAGGGTTCTTCAATATGATCGATCATCGTTTGTTCAGGCAATCCCGATGGGTTATGCACCTCTCGCTCGTTGCCTTGTTTGTCGTACACCATATAAGAAACGTTGGGTACGGTAGTAATTACATCCATATTGAACTCACGGTCCAAACGTTCTTGCACAATTTCCATATGTAGGAGTCCTAAGAAACCGCATCGGAAACCAAAGCCCAACGCTACCGAAGATTCGGGAGAGAAGGTCAGTGAAGCATCGTTCAGCTGTAATTTCTCTAACGAAGCACGCAGATTTTCATATTCTGAAGGTTCGATGGGATATACACCGGCAAAGACCATGGGCTTTACTTCTTGGAAACCGGCAATGGCTTTATCGCAGGGATTCAGAGTATGGGTAATAGTATCACCCACTTTCACTTCCTTTGCGTCTTTGATTCCACTGATGATATAGCCCACTTCACCCGTTTTCAAAACCTGTTTTGGCACCATATCCATCTTGAGTACACCCACTTCGTCGGCGTCATACTCCATTCCGGTATTGACAAATTTCACCTTGTCACCTTTCTTTATCGTGCCGTTTAGCACCTTAAAATAGGCAATAATGCCACGGAATGAGTTGAACACTGAGTCGAAAATCAATGCTTGCAACGGTTCATTATCGTCGCCTACGGGATGAGGTACACGCTCTACCACCGCTTTCAGCACATTCTCTACACCTTCGCCTGTTTTTCCAGAAGCTCTAAGAATATCCGAACGTTCACAACCTATCAAGTCGATGATTTCATCTTCCACTTCTTCGGGCATAGCACTTGGCATATCTACCTTATTAATAACAGGTATAATCTCTAAGTCGTGTTCAATAGCCATGTAGAGATTAGATATGGTTTGTGCCTGCACACCTTGTGTAGCATCTACAACGAGTAATGCTCCTTCACACGCAGCAATGCTTCGCGACACCTCATAAGAGAAGTCAACGTGCCCGGGAGTATCGATGAGGTTAAGAATATATTTCTCTCCTTCATATTCATACTCCATTTGTATGGCATGACTTTTAATCGTAATACCTCGTTCACGCTCCAAGTCCATGTTGTCGAGCATCTGCCCCGAGGTTACTTGGATTGTTTTTGTGTACTCCAACAGACGGTCTGCCAAGGTCGACTTTCCGTGGTCGATATGTGCAATGATACAAAAATTTCTTATGTGCTTCATCAAATATACAATGATTTGAACGACAAAGTTACTGATTTTTATCTACATTTCACTTGTCAAGAATATAATTTTAGCAAATTCTTATTACCTTTGTTTCAAAATATGAATAGATATATGAAAAAGAGTTTATTGTTATTTTCTCTCTTGGTAAGTTTAACTTCATGTCATCAAAGCATTGAAGAACGTGCAGAAAAAGAGGCGAAAGAATATACTGAGAAATATTGCCCTACCCCTGTTAACAATTTTACAAGAACCGACAGTGTGGTATTCTATAAAGATACCAAGACTTATCATTACTATTGCAGCTTTACCGACAAGATGGACGATGAAGCTATTGTCAATTCAAATCGTCAGAAGATAAACGACGATTTGCTGATGGCTATTAAAGAATCAACCGCCCTCAAACAATATAAAGAAGCTAATTTTACCTTTGCTTATACATGTAGATCGGCTCAAAATCCTAAAAAAGTATTGTTCAAAGGCATATATACACCCAAGCAATACCAATAGTTGGCTGTTTGAAATATTTTGAAATAGAGATATGGAAGAGTGGAAGTTTAGCAGGCTTTCACTCTTTTTGTTAACCAACCCCTTTGTTGTACTGATTAAAAACATCAACTTCATTCCTCATTCTTATTCAACTCACCATCTCATCGCTATGTTTTTACATGCCAATTGAGGCTGAATTGGCAAATAGTTTAGACTAAATTGTGCGGCAAAATAGACTGAATTGATTAGTGATTCAGACTCAACTGCATTCTAAAAGATGAAGACAGAGAAACTTAACTGTGTGACATTTTTCTCTTTATCTTATCTGTTAGTGATTGCCAAACATTCGTTTTCTTACGCAGAATAAATATGGAAAGAGATAAGGAGATAATAGAAACAGCTCCACCAAACGGCCAATAAAGCCAGGGGTTGTGAATAAAAGACAAAGCAAAGGCGGCACAACATAAGGGAGAAAACATCAATACATATCGCCCTGCATTCATAGAGAATCGATAATTATAACGCCAACGAGCATAGACCAATACGAGGATAAGGTCGAAAATGCCTGCTACGACCATACCTATACCGGCTCCCATCAAGCCGTAAGCCTTAAATCCTTGTATCACTAAGAGTGCAAGTACGGAGAAATAGACTGTTTCTAAAAACAAAAATGATTTGGAGTCGCCTTTGGCCAAGGGAATATACTCGATGGGTAGTCGTACCGAACGGATATACATTTCAAACACCATAATCTGCATCATGCCTAATACGGGCAAAAACTTGTCGGTATATAACAAAGGTATAAGTATGGGGAGAGTAATGACAAAAGTGATGAGTATAGGGACGAGAAAGAGAAAAGTTATTTCTACCTGACGATTGATGGTTTGATTCATCGTAAACTGGTGCGATGAAATTGCCGACAAACGAGGAAAATAATCGCTCTCTAACGATGCAAAGACGGTTGAGGCACAGGTCATCATCATCATATATCCTGCATTATACAACCCTACATCTGTAAGTGATGCTTCAGTATTGAGATAGCTGCGTATCAGGAAATCGGCACCGCTGCCCATAATTCCTGCCAAGACAAAAAACACTCCTAATTGTACCATCTGCAATCCCTCGCCCAATACATCCTTACGCATAAAGATGTGAATGGGATAGAGTCGGAACGAATAGATAATGATTAATAGCATTTGAAGCAACGATAAGATGAACATAGAGGGGATAATTGCCGCCGCTCGAAAAAAGTAGAAAAGCGGCACAGAGATAAAAAGCGAGAGAAAAACATTGAGCAACGACAAGGCTGCCAATCGTTTTAGCTGGCGTGTAGCTTTGAGTATGGTGGTTTCGCAAGCCGTGATGGCCATTAATCCTACAATGGGAGAAAGCAACATAAAATGCAAAGTATGGTCTCCCCAAGTAAAGGTGAAGTCGTTAAGCCATGGAGCAAGGACAAAACAAACGAAAACCCCAAGCAAAGCTGCGAGCAGAGTCCATGAGCGAAGAACCAATATTAGCCGGTTAAGTGTGGGCTGGTCGTTAGTTTCATAGGCGTTAGACAAATTGCGAATGCCACTGACCGACAAACCCAGATTGGTGGAGTTAGATACCAAGGATAAAGAGGATGTGAAGAGTGAAATAAGCCCCATTCCATCGGGGCCTAAGAGTGTGGCAACCAACTTATTGCGAAGAATGCCCACAAGTATGCTGAGTCCTTGTACACCTCCAAAAATTCCGGCATACTTAAGGATATGTGAATAGCCGCCTGTATGTTTTGTTTTCTCCATGTTAAAGAAAAACGCGTTTTTTCTTATATTATTATTTTTTTGATGTAACTTTGTCTTATACTATGGCAAAGTTAAGTATCATCATACCTGTATATCAAGTGGAAACGACTCTCGATAGATGTATTGAGAGCGTCATTAGGCAGTCTTTTTCCGACTATGAACTGCTTTTAATTGATGATGGGTCAACTGACAGAAGTGGTAAAATATGCGATGAATGGCAAACGAAAGATGAGCGGATAAGGGTGGTACATCAAGTCAATGGCGGATTGAGTAATGCTCGAAATACCGGTCTTAGCCAGGCACAAGGCAATTATATTACATTTGTCGACTCGGATGATACCATTGCCAATGGAACATTACAGCATTTGATGTGTGCAACCGAACAATATCCCACTTGCAACATCATTGAATATCCTGTATGGGTTCATTATTCTTCTCCACAAGAACGACTCTTAACTTTAGAGAATCGTGTTTTTAACGATGTAAGAGATTATTGGGTGAACCATCAAGGCTATCTTCATGCCTATAGTTGGAATAAGATTTACAGGCGAGAATTATTTGAAAAGATAAGATTTCCCGATGGAAAGATATTTGAAGATGTAATTACTACAGCTCGGTTATTAAATGAGTCGGGCAATATTGCGACGATCCATCATGGGTTATACTATTATTATAGCAATCCAAACGGTTTGACCAGCACCACTCATCGGAAAGGTTTGAATGACTTGTTGCAGTGGCATTGTGCGGTTATTAGAGATATTTTCCCCTTTCATCAAACTTTAAACATCTCCGAATCGCTCTACTATATGCACGTTGTCAATATTCAGCTGGATGTCTATAGCGGTGATGCTACTGATATAGTTTTACCACATTATAGAGTAGCCACACAATTGCTTTTTGA
>JALEWR010000166.1 GCA_022783515.1 Prevotella sp. | reverse complement strand
CACGCGGGTCGAGTCCCGGTTTCTCCAATTCTTGTATGATATCGGTGAGTGTGGGCAGTCCGATATCGTTGGTTACATATTGTTTTAAATCGATTTGTCGCAGACGTTCGCTGTTGTTAATCAGTTCTTGCACCTTACATCCTGCGTCTTTGGCCATCTTTTCCACGATGGGATAGCTTTCGGGATGTACCGCACTGTTGTCCAATGGGTTTTTGGCGTCAGGTATTCGCATAAAGCCGGCACACTGAACAAAAGCCGAAGGCCCGAGTCGTGGCACCTTCTTCAGCTGCGACCGCGAGGTGAAAGCACCGTTTTCCTTGCGATATTCCACGATATTGTTGGCAAGAGTAGGTCCGAGTCCGCTGATATAAGTAAGGAGATGCTTACTCGCAGTGTTGATGTTGACCCCCACCGAGTTGACACAACTCGACACCGTAACATCCAAACTCTTCTTTAGTTTTGTTTGGTCCACGTCGTGCTGGTATTGTCCCACGCCAATGCTTTTGGGGTCAATCTTCACCAGTTCGGCCAAGGGGTCCATCAAACGGCGGCCGATTGACACCGCTCCACGCACAGTAACGTCTTCGTCGGGAAACTCTTCGCGAGCTGTTTTCGATGCCGAATAGATAGATGCACCATCTTCGCTCACCATAAAAACAGCCACTTTTCCTTGTGCAAAGGTGATGTTTTGCACAAGTTCGTTAGTTTCTCTTCCCGCCGTTCCGTTACCAATGGCAATGGCCTCGATGTTGTAGCGTTCTGCCAACTGTTTCCAGCGTTGTTGTGCTCCCTCCTTGTTGCCCTTGGGTGGGAAAGGATATACCACATCATGATGTAGCAAATTGCCTTGCGAGTCGAGACACACCACCTTACAACCCGTGCGTATGCCCGGGTCGATGGCCATCACCCGCTTCTGTCCGAGTGGGGCAGAGAGTAGGAGCTGACGCAGGTTGTCTGTAAAAACATGAATCGCTTCCTCGTCTGCTTTCTCCTTTGTGGCAGCGGTCAACTCGTTTTCTATCGAAGGCTCAATCAGTCGTTTGTAAGCGTCTTCCACGGCTTCAGCCACCAGTTTGCCACATTCACTGTTCGTCTTTACATAATGGCGTTTCAGCCGTTCCACCACATTGTCGCTGTCGATACTTATCTTCACCCTTAAAATTCCCTCTTTCTCGCCTCGTTGGATGGCCAGGAATCGGTTGCCGGAGCAACGTCTTAGAGGTTCGGAAAAATCGAAGTAGTCGGTAAATTTAGCCGCTTCTTCACTTTCTTTTTTGCTTGCCACCACCTTAGAAGTGATAACAGCTTCGCGTTGAAAGGCGTTTCTCACCTGCTGGCGGCTCTGTTCGTTCTCGCTGATGGTTTCTGCAATGATGTCTTGAGCACCTTTTATGGCCATTTCTACCGATGTAACTTCACCTTTGATAAAACGTTTGGCCGCCTCCTTGAGATGTTGTTCGCGTTGTGTTAGAAGTAGGGTAGCCAATGGTTCCAAACCCATTTCGCGAGCCATTTGTGCCTTGGTGCGTCGCTTGGGTTTATAGGGCAGGTAGATATCTTCCAGTTCGTTGCTCTCCCAACATTGATCAATGCGTTGTTGCAAGGCATCGGTCATCTTGCCCAACTCATTGATTGTCTTGCATATTGTCTCTTTTCTCTTGCTCAGTTCCGTCAACTTTTCGTTCCATTCACTGATGCCGGCAATCTGCACTTCGTCCAGTCCGCCGGTCTTTTCCTTACGATAACGACTGATAAAGGGTATGGTACAGCCCTCTTGCAATAATGCCAAGGTGTTAGCCACTTTATGTTGGGGCAGGGCAAGCCGTGCCGCTATGATGTCTGCGTATATGTTCATTTGTATGTATTTTATTGCTATTTTAAGCGGATAAACCGGCTTAAATAACTCTTTTGCCTATCCATTCATTAGCTCATTCATCTCTTGATTTGAGGTTTGGATTATATCCTAACCGCAGTATATATTTGACAAAGGTAGCTATTCTTTCCTTATTTATAGCTGTTTTTCGTAACTTTGCCCTCAATAAAGATTAGGAAATAATGATTTCTGTAGAAGGCTTAAAAGTAGAATTTGGTGTCAAACCCTTGTTTCAAGATGTTAGTTTTGTCATCAACAGTCGCGACCGCATCGCCTTAGTGGGCAAGAATGGGGCGGGTAAATCCACGATGTTGAAAATTCTTTGTGGGTTGCAGAGACCCACAGCAGGCAACGTAGCCATTCCCACCGATACCACCTTGGGCTATCTGCCACAGGTGATGCACCTGCAAGACGATACCACCGTGCGTGAAGAAACACGCAAGGCGTTTTCCAATCAAACGGAGCTGAAGGCACGACTGGACAGGCTGAACCGGGAAATGACTGAAAGAACCGACTACGAGAGCGAAGAGTATATGGCTTTGGTTGAGCGTTTTACGCAAGAACACGACCGCTATATGATGACCGGAGGCGAAAACTATGAGGCTGAGTTGGAACGTACACTCATAGGCTTGGGCTTTCAACGTGATGACCTGAACCGCCCCACGTCAGAGTTTAGTGGTGGTTGGCGTATGCGAATCGAGTTGGCTAAGATTCTGTTGAGTAAGCCCGACGTATTGCTTTTGGATGAACCGACCAACCATCTGGATATAGAGAGCATTCAGTGGCTGGAGCAATTTTTGTCACAAAGTTCGTCGGCTGTGGTCTTGGTGAGCCACGACCGTGCTTTTATCAACAACGTAACCAACCGCACTTTGGAGATTTCTTGCGGTAGAGCGGTTGATTATAAGGTGAAGTACGATGAGTATGTAAAGCTCCGTGCAGAGCGTCGCGAGCAACAACTGCGTGCTTACGAAAACCAACAGAAAGAGATAGCCGACTTAGAAGATTTTATAGAAAAATTCAGATATAAGGCAACGAAGGCTGTTCAGGTGCAAAGTCGCATCAAACAACTGGAGAAAATCGTTCCCATCGAGGTGGATGATATCGACACTTCTGCACTTCACCTGAAGTTTCCGCCCTGCCTGCGTAGTGGCGATTACCCCCTTATTTGCGAAGATGTGCGTAAAGATTACGGCAGTCATACGGTCTTTGATAAGGTCAACCTTACCATCAAGCGAGGTGAGAAAGTGGCTTTTGTGGGGCGAAACGGTGAGGGTAAGTCGACCTTGGTGAAGTGTATCATGAACGAAATAGACTATCAGGGACATCTCAAGGTGGGGCATAACGTGCAAATAGGTTATTTTGCACAAAATCAAGCACAGCTGTTAGACGAAAACTTGTCTGTCTTCGACACTATCGACCATGTGGCAAAGGGCGATATCCGCTTGCGTATCAACGATATTTTGGGTGCCTTTATGTTTGGCGGAGAGGCGTCTGACAAGAAAGTAAAGGTGTTGAGCGGTGGCGAAAGAAGTAGGCTTGCCATGATTAAACTCTTGCTCGAACCGGTCAACCTGCTTATTCTCGACGAACCGACCAACCATTTGGATATGCAGTCGAAAGACGTATTGAAAAATGCAATCAAGGCTTTCGACGGCACAGCCATCATCGTTTCACACGACCGCGAGTTTCTCGACGGGCTTGTTACCAAGGTTTACGAATTTGGCAATGCTCGTGTGAAAGAGCATTTAGGGGGAATTTACGAGTTTCTGCGTACGGTTCATCCCGATGGTAATGTCTCTGTCGACCATGCTTTGTCGGCATCTAACAACCCGAAAGCCTCTGAGACAAAGGTGGAAATAGTCCCCAGTGCCTCTAAAGAACGGAATTTGTTGCACCGCGAACGCCAAAAGGTGATACGCAAAGTGGAAAAAGAGGTGAAGGAAAGCGAAGAGAAAATCATGCTGTTGGAGAATAAGATTGCCGAGTTGAACGACCTTTTGATGCTGCCGGAAAATGCTTCTAACATGCAGTTGGTGGCTGAATATCCCATTCTGCAAAAGCAGTTGGAAGACGAAACCGAAGTGTGGAGCGATGCAATGGAGCGTTTAGAGCGTTTACAGCAAGGAGAAGAAGTATAAGAAAAAAACAATGAATAAGTATTATATTCTTACACGTTTTAACCTGCGGTTGTGGCCAACCGATAAAAAACAAAAGCCGACACAGACAGACGAATGGCTGAAGACACGTTTTCAGTTGTCTCATGACGTCCCAGTCACGCAAACTGTTCTATGGCACGTTTCTATGGGAATTCCTCAAAACCAATTGCCGATATTATAAGACACGCATTGGGGAAGTATTGAAAAATCTGGGTTCGGATTAAGTGAAATGGTACACCCGATTTAGGGTGATAACTCATCAACTCATAACTCATCAACTTATAACTCATCAACTCACAAAAAAACAAGAATATGAACATTAAAAAAATGATTCCAATGATGATGCTGGCTTCTGCCCCTTTGGTGGGACAGGCACAAGCTACATTGCGGTCGGGTATCGATTTGACCAACATGGATTTGACCGTTAACCCTGCCGACGATTTTTATCAGTATGCCTGTGGTGGATGGATGAAAAAGAATCCGCTGCCCGCAGCTTATTCTCGATTTGGTAGTTTCGACCAATTGGGCGAGAATAACAACAAACGTGTGAACGACATTCTCACCGATTTGTTGAACAACACTTATCCTCAAGGTACAACAGAGCAGAAGTTGAGCGACTTCTATAAGTTGGCTATGGATTCTATTCGATTGAACAAGGAGGGCGTAAAGCCACTTCTTCCCTTGCTCTCTGCAATGGAGAAGGCTAAAGATGTGAAGGCACTGAAAGTCTTACAGCTGAAGCATATTGGCGAAGGATATGGCATACCCATGGGACTGGGATTTGGGGCAGACGAGAAAAATGCCACAATGAATATTCTCAATATTTATCAAGGTGGTCTTACCTTGGGCGAAAAAGGCTATTATCTCGATGCCGACACCGCCACAACAGCCATCCGCGAAGCTTATAAAAAACATGTGGTACGCATGTTCAAGCTTTTCGGCTTTAATGAGAAGGTGGCTCAACAGAAGATGAAAGACATAGTGGCTTTTGAAACAGCATTGGCAAAAATCAGTAGAGGGCGTGCCGAACTGCGTGATGTGGAGGCAAATTATAACAAGATGTCGCTGGCCGATTTCAAGAAGAAATATGCCCATATCCCCCTGGAAGAATGGATGAATGCCGATGGAGTGAAGTCGGCTTATTTCCAAGAATTGGTGGTGGGACAACCCGACTTCCTTGCCGGTGTAGACCGTCTGATGAGTCGCATTCCTATCAATACATTGAAGGCTTATATGCAATGGCATGCCATGATGACCGCAGCGAGCTATTTGGGCGACGAGGTGGAGGCTGCCAACTTCGATTTCTTCGGTAAAACGATGCGTGGACGCAAAGAAAACTATCCGCGATGGAAGCGTGCCACAGGAGCGGTGGAAGAACAAATGGGCGAAGCCTTGGGTGTTATCTATACACAACGTTATTTCCCTGCTTCTTCCAAAACACGCATGGAAACTCTCGTTCGTAACTTGCAAGTGGCGTTGGGCGAACGTATCAATCAGCAAACATGGATGAGCGAGGCAACAAAGAAAGCGGCTTTAGAAAAACTCAACACCTTCTATGTGAAGATTGGTTATCCCGACAAATGGAAGGATATGAGTGGTTTGCAAATCGACCCCACGAAGTCTTATTACGAGAATGCTATGGCTTGTCGTAAGTATTGGAATCAGTTTGAGCTTAAACATAAGGCCGGACAACCTGTAGACCGTGACGAATGGCACATGACACCACAAACGGTGAATGCCTATTATAACCCAACGACCAACGAAATTTGTTTCCCCGCAGGTATTCTGCAGCCTCCTTTCTTTGACCCAACTGCTGACGATGCCTTTAACTATGGTGCTATTGGTGTGGTGATTGGTCATGAGATGACACACGGCTTTGACGACCAAGGTCGCCACTATGATAAGAACGGTAATATGACCGACTGGTGGCAACAGAGCGATGTGGATAATTTCACCGTGCGTGCAAACAAGTATGCCGACTATTTCTCAGGTATTAAGGTACTGCCCGATTTAAATGCCGATGGCCATTTCACCCTTGGCGAGAACCTGGCAGACCACGGCGGATTACAAGTGTCATATGAGGCGTTTAAACAAGCACTCAAAAACAATCCGCTTGGAACAATCGACGGACTGACACCCGAGCAACGTTTCTTTATTGCATACGCCGGGGTTTGGGCCGGAAATATTACCGAGTTGGAAATCCGTAATCGCACAAAGAACGACCCGCACTCCTTGGGTAGATGGCGTGTGAATGGTGCTTTGCCACATATTGATATGTGGTATGAGGCCTTCAACGTAACCAAAGATAATCAACTCTTTATCCCTAAAGCAGAGAGATTGGAATTGTGGTAAGTTTACCTTTACCGCTTTCATAGCTTTTCGGTGTAGAATTTCTATATTACCGCATGTTAGTCATTTGATGATTAGCATGCGGTAATAGTTTTATCTTCATAGTTTTACATCTTTATCTTGGGCTTCTTCTTGAAAAGTAGTACTTTTGCAATGACGCAAAACAAGTAAATATAGACGAGCAATGCCACTAAGAATACCCGATAGATTACCGGCCATCGACATACTCAAAGGCGAAAACATCTTTGTGATGAGTGACTCGAGAGCCACATCACAAGATATTCGGCCCTTGAAGATTGTTGTTCTCAATCTCATGCCTATCAAAATTACGACCGAAACCGACTTGATTCGACTCTTGTCGAATACACCCTTGCAACTGGAGGTGAAGTTGATGAGGCTCAAGAGTCATACTTCCAAGAATACTCCGGCAGAACACATGCAGGAGTTTTATGAAGATTTCGAGAGTTTGGCTCATCAAAAGTATGATGGTATGATTGTAACAGGAGCACCGGTGGAACACTTAGACTTTGAGCAAGTGGACTATTGGGATGAGTTGACCCATATCTTTGAATGGGCAAAAAAGCATGTTACCAGTACGCTTTATATCTGTTGGGCTGCTCAAGCGGGCTTATATTATCATTATGGCATCCCAAAACATCCCTTGAATAAGAAGATGTTTGGCATCTTTAAGCATCGTGCGACAGACAGTCTGTTGCCCATCTTCAGAGGTTTTGACGAAGAGTTTAATATGCCACAGAGTAGGCACACGGAGGTGAGGCGTGAAGATATCATCGCCCATCCGGGGCTTTCGCTCATTGTAGAGTCGTCTGTGAGTGGGGTAGGGGTGGTAATGGCTCGTGGCGGACGAGAGTTTTTTGTTACCGGTCATTGGGAGTATGCTCCCAATACGCTCGACGCCGAGTATAGAAGAGATTTGGGTAAGCGAGATGATGTGGAAATGCCGCAGAATTATTATGTAGGCAACGACCCGAAAAATTCACCACAAGTAACATGGAGAGCACATGCCAATCTGTGGTTTAGCAACTGGATTAACTATTATGTATATCAAGAAACACCTTATAATATAGAAGATATAGGGTGAGGAGAGATAGACAATTATTGAAGAAGAAAGTTAAAACAATAACTCCAAAAACTCTTTCTTGAAAGAGTCAAAAGGAGATAAGAATATAAGAATGCGAACATTAGAACTTCTTGCACCTGCAAAAAATCTTGAGAGTGGAATAGCTGCCATCGACCATGGGGCAGACGCTGTGTATGTGGGTGCTACCCACTTTGGAGCAAGAGCGGCTGCAGGCAATTCGGTAGAGGATATTGCCGAACTATGCCGTTATGCTCATCGTTTCTCTGTCAAGGTGTATGTTACGGTTAATACCATCATCTATGAGCATGAGATAGAAGAAACCGAACAACTTATTTGGCAGTTGTATCGTGTGGGTGTAGATGCTATATTGGTGCAAGACATGGGTGTGTTGAAGATGAATCTGCCACCTATTGCCCTCCATGCGAGTACACAAACCGACAATAGAAGTGTGGAGAAAGTGAGATGGCTCAAAGGCTTGGGCTTTGAACGAGTGGTCTTGGCACGCGAATTATCGGTGGAAGAAATTCGCAAGATACACCAAGAGGCTCCCGAGGTGGAGTTAGAGGTCTTTGTGCATGGAGCTTTATGTGTGAGCTATTCGGGTGTGTGTTATGTGTCAGAACATTGTTTCGGGCGTAGTGCCAACCGTGGCGAATGTGCTCAATTCTGTCGTATGAAGTTCGATCTAATCGACTCCGACGGCATGGAAATAGAGCATCAGCGTTATCTCTTGTCGATGAAAGACCTCTGTCAGATTGATAACCTTGAACCTTTGGTGATGGCCGGGGCTTGTTCATTTAAAATAGAAGGCAGGCTAAAGGATATGAGCTATGTGAAAAACGTGGTGTCTGCCTATAGCATGCGATTAAATGAACTCATCGAGAAATATCCTAACGACTTCTGTAGGGCATCTGTAGGAAGGGTGGAATATGGTTTTACACCCAATCTGAAGAAGGTTTTTAATCGCGGTTATACCCATTATTTTGCCGACGGACGCCGGCCCGGCATTGCTTCTTTCGATACACCTAAAGCAATGGGCGAGTATGTGGGTAAGGTGAAAGAGATACGCGGCAGTTCGTTTAACGTCGCGGGAACAGCTTCGTTTGCCAATGGAGACGGACTATGTTTTATCAATTCCAATCGCGAGTTGGAGGGTTTTAGGGTAAATAGGGTAGAGGGCAACAGATTGTTTCCTTTTAAAATGCCTGCACAACTAAAGCCTGGCACGCCTCTCTATCGCAATAACGATGAGGTATTTACTAAGCAGATGGCAAAACAGACGGCTGAAAGAAAGTTGGACATTCGGCTCGGATTGAACGAGACAGACAAGGGCTTTTCGCTCAAAATGACTATTCTCGGGCAGAGAGAAAACCATGGAGTGGTGGTGAGAGAGATGGAATGTGAGAAGCAGTTGGCTCAAAAGCCACAGAGAGAGAATATCATTAAGCAACTAACCAAATTGGGTAACACTCCTTATCGCTGTCAGAAAGTGGAGTTGGCAGATGGCGTTGACCGCTATTTTATCCCATCCAGCTTGTTGGCCGCCTTAAGGCGAGAGGTGGTTGAGGCTGATATTGATGCACCGGAAGATAGAAACGAGGCGACAACTGATAACAGCCATAAGATAAATGACTCAAACCAATCGATTTTGCAAGCAGATAAATTGGTGTGGACGCCTGCTTATAAGGCTCATTCTTATATATATAATGTAAGTAATCGCTTGGCGAAAGACTTTTATAAAGAGCAAGGATTGACGACCCTGGATGAGGCTTTTGAGGTGAAGAAACCCAAGGCCGACAGTGCGTTGCTGATGCAATGCCGCCATTGTATTAAATTTTCATTGGGATATTGCGTTAAACACGGAGGAACTAAACCCACTTGGCACGAGCCACTCTACTTGAAACTGGGCGATGGTAGGCGTTTCCGCTTGCATTTTAATTGCAACGAATGCCAGATGAATGTGCTGGCAGAGTAAAAATGAGGGATAAATTGGTAGTTGGTAAGTTTGTAAATTGGGAGTAGACCAATAGCAACTTGTCTGATTTCGAGCTGACATAATATAAAGAAAGCTATGGGGAAATATATAAATGGTAGTGGATGGAAGAGTTTAGGAGTGATAGTCTTGCTCCTATTGCTCTTTTCAGCTTGTAGCAAAGGACGACAAGTAACTGAGGAAGAAAGAGTGGAATATACACAAAAGCAACAAGATTCACTGACTTTTGCGGCTTCACATCACTATTCTAACAACTATAATTTTGTGGTGAAAGCCGACTCGCTCGTTCTGTTTTCTCAGCAGCCCGAAGAAATTGTCAATGGAATGTTGGTTGATACATTGGTGGTGAAGAAGAATGACCACTTGGTTGTGGCAGATATTCGTATCATTCCAATCGATTCCATCGACTCGGTTTGGGTGCAGTTGGCACGCGATCAATACACTTTTGGATGGACGAGAGAGTCGCAACTCTTGCCCGCTGTTGTGCCAGACCAACCCATATCGCAGTTTATCTCGGCGTTTTCAGATAAGCATTTGCTCATCTTCCTCTATGTTATTTCCATCATCGCCTTTATCTATTTTGTGCGAGTGGTATCGCGTATGCAAGTACCTTTTGTGCATTTGCGAGACATTCCGTCGGTTTATCCCACGCTCTTGGCTTTGTTAGTGGCAAGTGCGGCGGCGTTTTATGCCAGTATTCAGAACTTTGCCCCTGACACTTGGCGGCATTTTTATTATCATCCCACGCTCAACCCCTTTGTTGTTCCTCCGCTGTTGGCAGTCTTTCTCATCTCTGTCTGGGCGATTGTGATTGTGGGTTTGGCTTGTGTCGACGATGTACGACATAAATTGCCTTTTAGCGATGCCATTCTTTATCTATGCGGATTGGCTGCTGTCTGTGCGGTCAACTATATCGTTTTTAGTGTTTCTACCTTATATTATATAGGATATTTCTTGTTGCTGGCTTATTTTGTTTTTGCCATTCGTCGTTATCTTTCCAATCATCCCACGCACTATGTCTGTGGTCATTGTGGTGAAGAATTGCCGCACAAGGGTAAATGTCCTTATTGTGGAGTTATTAATAAATGATGTTGGTGCATCGGAGTTTCTTGACCTTGTTGGTTGGGAAAGGGATGGACTAATTAGATAGTAGGCATAACAGATAATAAACTATTACAGAAAAGACTTCCTACACTAAATTCTTGTTGATTCGGCATGTTGGGTGCCTAAGCGTCGGAAAAGCCATGTCTGCACCAAACTTCTGCTACCAAGATACAAAATAAAAGCCAGCCATAGGGCATGATTCTCCCATAAAGATGCTGCAAGATGGTAACAACCAAAGAAAATCAGAGTTGCTAAGGCAGAAGAGATGAGCATGCCGCGTGTGGCTGTTATCCCGATAAATACCCCATCCCATATAAACGCTGCCACACCTGCCACTGGGATGAGAATAGCCCACGACAGATAAGGGAGAGAAGCCTGCAAGACTGTCGGGTCGTTGGTGAGCAACGAGAGGAATGCCTGTCCGCCTATCCAATATATAAGTGTAAAAAGAAGGGTGATAAAACCACCCCATAAGAAAGTGTGTCGGATGGTATTGTCAAATGCCTCTTTGTTTTTTGCTCCATAATATTTGCCGCTCAAGGCCTCGCCCGCATATGCAAAGCCATCCATGATATAGGAAAAGAGGGTGAAGAGTTGCAACAAGAGAGTGTTTGCGGCTAGGATGATATTGCCTTGAGCTGCTCCTGCCGATGTGAAAAACAAATTGACCGCCACCAAGCAAAGGGTACGAAGAAAGATATCGCGATTAACACTGAAGAACGACATCATCTGTTTTTTACGGAAAAATCCTTGCCAATGAATATGGGTTTTGAGATGTGGATAGTAATAATAGTACCATAACCCCATGCCCATCAGGCAACCTGCATATTGAGCAATGAGGGTTCCGAGAGCTACACCATCGATGGTCATGCCCACGACATATACCAAAACAAGACTTACAAGGATATTGATGATATTTTGAAAAATGGCAATCATCATCGGGATACGCGTGTTTTGCATACCGATGAACCAGCCAGTCATACTATAAATTGACAGCATAGCTGGGGCTCCCCATATGCAAATGCGGAAATAGGTGGCTACTAACGGGGCTACTTCTGCATCTGGTCGGATAAGAAAAAGGGCTGATGAGAGTAGTGGTTGTTGGAAGATGAGGAAGAGTAGGGCGGTTAGCAAGCCGATAGCAGTTGAACGTTGCAACAGTAGCATTACTTCTCCAAATTTGCGTTCGCCGTAGGCTTGTGAGGTCATACCACTCGTTCCCATGCGTAAAAAACCAAAGAGCCAATACAGTACATTAAAAATCATGCCGCCCACTGCAATAGCTCCAATATACGAGGCCTTGCCTAAATGACCGACAATAGCCATGTCGACCAATCCCAGCAATGGTACGGTGATATTCGACATAATGGAGGGAAGGGCTATATGTAATATTTTTTTGTCGATAACTGTCATCATCTTATGTCGGTCTTACATGATAGCCATCAGTTCGATGTCGAAAATCAAGGTCGAGCCACCGGGTATGCCGGGTTGAGAAAACTTTCCATACCCCATTTCCGAAGGGATATAGAGTTCCCATCTGTCACCTATACGCATTTGTTGAAGACCAATAATCCATCCTTCAATCAACTCGTTTAATCGCATAGCCAGGGGGGTACCGCCTCTGCTACTATCAAATTTCTTGCCGTTAATAGTCCATCCAGTATAATGCACGGTGATAATACTGCGAGCTGAAGGTTGCTTACTATTCTTATCACCCGATTTTATTACCTTATAATATATACCCTTTGGTAGGGCCTTCACACCTTCTTCTTGAGACTTTTGTACCAACCAATCTTGGTTCTTCTTTATATATTCTAGTTTTGCCATTGTCCGTTGTTTTTTGCAAAGATACAAATATTTCTGAACCCTTTGTTTTTTTATTTAAGCAAAGGCCCGTTTTCTTCTTTCGGATAAGTGGGCATGATGCGAAGTAAATGGTGATGATCTCGGAATATTCCTATTGGAACTATAGGGTAAATACTAATTGGGAGTTCTCTTTAAGGATATGTAAAACAACTTAAAATGTCTATGTTTTGTAATGTATTGTGAAAATCTTGCATTTTCTTTGAATTATTTTCTGAAAACTCTTGCATGTTATTAAAAAACTCTTTACCTTTGCATCCGCTTTCGAGAACGAAGTTATCGGGGCATTTATGAAAGAGTTCATTGATAGATTTACATAGACAGTAGTAGTACAAGAAGCGAGTTTGTTTGATATGATATTGAATGAACTTGGGTATTTTGAACGAACCGTCAGAATAATTTCTGACTTTAGGTGATATAGATTCAATAGTATTTATATCTGTGATTATCCTGAATTAAGAGTACAAATTATCCTTTTTGGATATTGAAAAATATTTTACAATGGAGAGTTTGATCCTGGCTCAGGATGAACGCTAGCTACAGGCTTAACACATGCAAGTCGCGGGGCATCATGAGGATTGCTTGCAATTCTTGATGGCGACCGGCGTACGGGTGAGTAACGC
>JALEWR010000152.1 GCA_022783515.1 Prevotella sp. | reverse complement strand
GGCTTTGGTGGGATATACCAACGTAGGTAAATCGACAATTATGAATATGTTGGCCAAGAGTGAAGTATTTGCCGAGAATAAACTCTTTGCAACGCTCGATACCACCGTACGCAAAGTGGTGGTAGAAAACCTACCTTTCCTCTTGGCAGACACCGTAGGTTTTATTCGCAAGCTACCCACCGACTTGGTCGATTCGTTTAAATCTACCTTGGACGAGGTGCGTGAGGCCGACCTCCTATTGCATGTTGTGGACATCTCTCACCCTGACTTTGAAGACCAGATAACCGTGGTGGAGAATACGCTTAAAGACTTAGAATGTGCCGACAAACCCCATATCATCGTCTTTAACAAAATAGATAATTATACCTTCATCGAAAAAGAGGAAGACGACCTGACACCTGCCACCAAAGAAAACATGAGTCTGGACGACTTGAAAAAAACATGGATGGCCCGTCTGAACGAGAACTGTCTCTTTATATCAGCCAAAGAACGCCTCAATATTGACGAATTTAGAGAGATTATTTATAAAAAGGTAAGAGAATTGCATGTACAGAAATATCCCTATAACGATTTTCTGTATGATATAGAAGATTAAAGCTTATGCACAATTACAGATTATTGACAGAGGAAGAAATAGGCATTTTAGAAGATAAAGGGTGTACAGCCGAAGATTGGACATCCATCTATGTGGCACTTGATTTTATGCCCACATATATCATTAACGTTGCATTTTACGGGCAAATACACTTGGGAGTATTTGAAAAGTATTTAGAAATTTCAAAAGATTTCCGCAAACATTCGGGTATCAAGAATGCAACATTAAGGAATGTATGTATTGGCGATAATTGCCTTATCGAAAATGTTAGTAACTATATCAACAACTACCATATAGGCGAAGAATGCTACATCTCTAACGTAAGCACAATGGAAACTACCGAGGGAGCAACCTTTGGAGAAGGAAATATGATTTCGGTACTTAACGAGATGGGAGATGGTAACGTTATTCTTTTTGACAAACTTAACAGTCAGTTAGCAGCTTTCATGCTAAAATATGCTGACGATAAGGAATTAAGAGAAAGTTTACGCCAATTAGTAAATAACGATCTCAGCAATACCTTACCCGACACCGGCACCCTTGGAAGAGGTGTTAAGATTGTCAACACACGAGAAATTATTAATACCATCATTTTCGACGGTTGCGAGGTCAATAGTGCCACTCGTCTCTTTGACTGTACCCTAATGAGTACAAGCAATTCCGGTGTCTACCTTGGAGCTGATGTTATATGCGAAAATTCCATTGTTTCTGATGGTTCTTCTATTATCAATGGGGTTAATATACAAGATTGTTTTGTGGGCGAAGCATGCCAACTGAGTAATGGCTTCACTGCCAGTAGCAGTTTATTTTTTGCTAATAGCTATATGTCAAATGGCGAAGCTTGTGCTGCCTTCTGTGGCCCTTTCACCACAAGTCACCATAAAAGCTCACTTCTTATTGGTGCCTCATTCTCATTTTATAATGCAGGATCAGGTACAAATTTCAGTAACCATGCTTATAAAATGGGACCTCTTCACTACGGAATGCTCGAACGTGGAACGAAAACAGCTAGTGGAGCCTATATCTTAATGCCTGCAAACATAGGTGCATTCTCTGTTTGTTTCGGTAAATTGATGCACCACCCCGACACTCGCAATATACCTTTCTCTTATCTTATTGCCTATGGTGATATTATGTATCTTTTCCCTGGCCGCAATCTAAATACTGTTGGATTATATCGTGATGTAAGAAAGTGGCCCAAAAGAGATAAGCGTCCATATAGCGGACAAAAGAGTATTGTTAATTTCGACTGGTTAAGTCCTTTTACAATCAACGAAATGCTGAAAGGGAAGAAAATTCTTCAAAACTTACAAGAAGTACAAGGTGAAATGGTGAGCGAATACAATTATCGAGGCTATGTCATCAAAAACAGCTGGCTTACTACCGGGTTACATAACTATGATGTGGGCATCAGAATGTACATGGGAGAAATGTTGAAGAAGTATGGAACGACTATGCCCACGTCCACGATTGGTATTGGAGAATGGAACGACTTATCAGGTCTTCTCTTACCCGATAGCGAAGAACAACAGATTAAAGCTGACATGATGAATGGAAGTATCAATAGTATTCAAGAATTGCTGGATAGAATCAATACCATTGCCGAAAACTACCAGAATTATGCTTGGACTTTCACATACCAACTCATTAAAGATTACTATAAAATAAACCAAATCACAGAACACGATATAGAGCATATCCTAAAAGATGCCTATGCGGCTAAACGCGAATGGATTAATGGAATTAGAAAAGATGCCATCAAAGAATACAAATTAGGAGATGTAGATGAAGAACTGTATCATAGTTTCTTAGATCAAATAGATAATGAACTAGACATTCTATAAAGTTCAACTCTATATTGAAAGCAATGCAATTAAATATTTTAGTAGGTATAGAATATTGTTAGAAATACTATAATACAACCACTTTTGACATATGAAAATTAGAAACTTTTTAACAGGCATACTTCTTACTGCAAGTGTTGTTACAACAAATGCAAAGGAATACAAATACATTTCGGTGCCTGGCGACTTATTGAAAACTCGCATCTACACATTAGACAATGGCCTAAAAGTGTATCTTTCTGTAAACAAAGAAAAGCCCAGAATACACACTTACATTGCTGTAAAGACGGGTAGTCGCAACGATCCGGCAGAAACCACTGGTTTGGCACATTACTTAGAGCATATCATGTTTAAGGGTACCAAACTCTTTGGAACAACCGACGCAGAGAAAGAAGCACCTTATTTACAAGATATTGAAGAGAGATATGAAAAATATCGCACCTTGACCGACCCACAAGAGCGTAAAAAAGCCTATCACGGAATTGACAGTGTGTCGCAATTAGCAGCAAAATATTTCATTCCGAACGAATACGACAAGCTCATGGCTGCCATCGGTGCCGAAAAGACTAATGCTTATACGAGCAACGATGTAACATGCTATACCGAGGACATTCCGGCCAATGAGGTGGAAAACTGGGCAAAAATTCAAAGCGACCGCTTTCAGAACATGGTGGTACGCGGTTTCCATACCGAATTGGAAACGGTGTACGAAGAGTTCAACATGGGTTTAACCAAGGACGGAAGAAAAAGCTGGGCAGCTTTCTTGAAACAGCTCTTGCCGTCGCATCCCTATGGCACACAAACCACCATCGGCACACAGCAACACCTGCAAAACCCCTCTATCCGCAATATCCGCAATTATTTTGACCGCTACTATGTACCCAACAACGTGGCAATCTGCATGTCGGGCGACTTCGATCCCGACCAAGTGATGAGTATTATCGACAAATACTTCGGTACATGGAAGTCCAATCCTCATCTCACGGTTCCTTATTTTGCACCCGAACCAGCCATCACCGCCCCTCGCGACACAACCGTTGTGGGACCCGAATCTGCAAATCTGATGATGGGATGGCGTTTTGACGGAGCCGCATCTTTGCAAAACGACACCGTCCAGGTTATAGCAGAGATATTGGCCAATGGTAAAGCCGGATTGATGGACTTGAACCTGCAACAACGCATGCGATACCTCGACGGTGCGGCCTTCCCCATGTCTATGGCAGAGTATAGCACGCTTGTACTCTATGCAGCACCCAAAGAAGGACAGACATTGAACGAACTTCGCGGTTTGCTCTTGGGCGAAATAGCCAATCTTAAGCAAGGAAACTTCTCCGACGATTTGCTGCCTTCGGTCATCAACAACATGAAGTTGGCTTATTATAAGTCATTAGACGAAAATGACAGTCGTGCAGACATCTTTGTAGATGCCTTTATCAACGGTCAGAAATGGGAAGATGTGGTAAACAGAATCAACCGTATCTCGAAGATGACAAAGGAACAGATTGTGGCTTTTGCCAACCGACACCTCAACAACAACTATGTGACTGTGTACAAAGAGCAAGGGGCTGACAATAACATCAAGAAGATAGAGAAGCCTCAAATCACCCCCATCCCCTCGAACAGAGAGTTGCAAAGCAGTTTTGTAAAGCAAGTAGTCGAGTCGGAGGCTACACCTATCCAACCTCGTTTTGTCGACTTCAAAACCGACTTGAAACAGGCCAAGACCAAGAAAGGATTGCCCTTGCTCTATGTCCAGAATAAAGAGAATGGCACTTTTACCCTCTCTTTCTATTATCCCTTTGGTATAGAAGCAGACAACCGTTTGCCCATCGCAGCCGAATATCTGCCTTATCTCGGTACCGACAAGCTCACAGCCGAAGAGGTTCAGCAACAATTCTACAAGCTGGCATGTACCTTTGGTATTCGTGCGACAGATAAAAGCACCTACGTTACATTGAGCGGACTGAGCGAGAACATGCCTCAAGCTTTGCTTTTGATGGAGAATGTATTAGCAAATGCAAAGGTAGACACCGACGCTTACAAACTTTATATCGACAATGTGATAAAGAGTCGTAAGGATGTCATGAGCAACCAAGGCCAAAATTTCAGAGCTTTGGCTGCATACGGCAAATACGGTGCTTACAACAGCACAACCAACATCATGGACAACAAGCAGTTGGAAGAAACCAATCCGCAGGTTTTGGTAGACCTCATCAAGGGTTTGAAGAATTACCAACATAGTGTTTTATATGCCGGCCCTACCGACATCAAGGTCTTAACAGCTATGATTGATAAGAGCCATCGCACGAATAAAACATTGAAGGAGGTGCCTGCGAGCAAGCCCTACAAGCTACTGACAACACCCCAAAATGAAGTACTCATTGCTCCCTACGAAGCAAAAAACATCTATATGATGCAATATCATAATGAGAACAAATTGTGGAGTCCCGAGCGACACGCTATGATTGAACTCTTTAATGAGTATTATGGCGGTGGTATGAATGGTATCGTGTTCCAAGAAATGCGTGAAACACGCGGTTTGGCTTATACCGCTGCTGCCAGTTATAACGCTCCTTCATTCAAAGGAGAACCCGAATGTGTGCAGACATATATCATCTCGCAAAACGACAAACTGATGGACTGCATCAACGGATTCAACCAAATTATCAACGAGATGCCACAATCTGACAAGGCGTTTGACCTGGCAAAGCAGGCTCTTATCAAGCGTATCGCCACCACGCGAACGACTCGCTTTGGCATCATTAATGCTTATCTCAAAGCCCAACTCTTGGGTATCGACTACGACTTGAACGAGAAGGTGTACAACACTCTTCCCTCTTTACAACTTCAAGACATCATAAACTTTGAAAAAGAGGTGATGGCCAACAAAACCTACAAATACGTCATTTTGGGAAATGAGAAAGAACTCGACATGAAGAGTCTTGAAAAAATCGGCCCAATCAAGCGAGTAACCACTCAAGAGATTTTTGGTTTTTAGATATGAAGTGATAAAGTAAAGTAAAAAAGAATAACGCATTTATATAAAAATAACGATTAAACAAAACATTATGGCACAAACTCCTGAATTTAAGTATGCACCCATGTTTCAGTTGGGAAAGGATGAAACCGAATACTATCTCCTGACCAAAGAGGGTGTTTCGATGGGTGAATTTGAAGGCAAGCCCATTCTCAAAGTGTCGCCAGAGGCATTAACCCGACTTTCTAATGCGGCATTCCGTGATGTCAACTTCTTGTTGCGTCGCGAACATAACGCACAGGTTGCTCAGATATTAAGCGACCCACAAGCCAGCGACAACGATAAGTATGTGGCTCTGACCTTCCTCCGCAATGCCGAGATAGCTGCTAAAGGCAAGTTGCCTTTCTGTCAGGATACCGGTACAGCAATTATTCATGGCGAGAAGGGACAGCACGTTTGGACAGGTTTTTGCGATGAAGAAGCGTTGTCGAAAGGTGTTTACAAGACTTACACCGAAGAGAATTTACGCTACTCGCAGAATGCTCCCCTCAACATGTATGATGAGGTGAACACTCGTTGTAACCTTCCTGCCCAAATTGATATCGAAGCAACCGAGGGCGAAGAATACAAGTTTCTTTGTGTGGTAAAAGGTGGAGGCTCGGCTAATAAAACCTATTTCTACCAACAGACCAAGGCACTTTTGCAAAACCCCGGTACACTTATTCCCTTCCTTATCGACAAGATGAAGAGTTTGGGAACAGCCGCTTGTCCTCCTTATCACATTGCCTTTGTTATCGGTGGTACAAGTGCAGAGAAGAATCTGCTCACCGTGAAACTCGCGTCTACCCACTATTACGACTCGCTGCCCACAACCGGCGACGAGACTGGACGTGCTTTCCGCGACATTGAACTTGAAAAACAACTCCTCGAAGAGGCTCATAAAATTGGTTTCGGAGCACAGTTTGGTGGCAAGTATTTTGCTCACGACATCCGCGTTATCCGTCTTCCCCGACACGGAGCATCATGCCCTGTGGGTATGGGTGTCAGCTGTTCAGCCGACCGCAACATCAAGGCTAAAATTAATAAGGATGGAATTTGGATTGAGAAATTGGACGATAATCCCGGAGAATTGATTCCTGTTGAAATGCGTGAAGCCGGAGAAGGTGGCGGCGTAAAGATTGACTTGAATCAACCCATGGCAGATATTCTCAAAGAATTGTCTAAATATCCCGTATCTACCCGAGTAAGTTTGAGCGGTACCATCATTGTGGCACGCGATATTGCACATGCAAAAATCAAGGCTCGTTTGGACGAAACAGGAGACGTTCCACAATATTTGAAGGATCACCCCGTACTATATGCGGGTCCTGCAAAGACTCCCGAAGGTATGCCTTGTGGCTCAATGGGTCCCACCACAGCCAATCGCATGGACACCTACGTTGATGAGTTCCAAGATCATGGAGGCTCGCTCATCATGATTGCAAAAGGCAACCGTACACAAGAAGTTACCGACGCATGTAAGAAACACGGCGGTTTCTACCTCGGAAGTATCGGCGGTCCTGCTGCCATCCTTTCAATGAACTCAATCAAGAGCATTGAATGTGTTGAGTTCCCTGAAATTGGTATG
>JALEWR010000104.1 GCA_022783515.1 Prevotella sp. | reverse complement strand
CATCTACCACCCACTCGTTGGGTATCTTATAGGCTTTCTTCACCATCTCTTTATTAAGTCCGTTAAAAGAGAAGAGATATTTGGCTTCATAGAAATTATTCTTAAGGAAATCTTCTTTACTGCCTTGCAACTTGACAAGTGCATAGCTTTGCAGACCTCTTGAGTGGAGTGTGAAGAATGATAAGGTTTCGGCATACCAACGGTCGAGGTTGGGAACCTCTGCATTATCATTGTCTTTAGACGCATTTGTACTCTCATCATAAAACTCAAAATTAGCATGGCTCAAATCATAAGCTGTCGATGCGGTGAGTGTGTGATTGCGTGCATCCAATGCCAAAAGCAGGCTTTTTCCTGCCTCCACAGGCACATCTTTGCCATTTCCCGGAATCATATAAATATCCGAAACACTGATAGCCTGACTCATAATATCAGGGGTATAGTCATACTTCTGCGAGTTATTGAATGCCGAGCCCACAAATGCCAAGCTGTCGGCATAAAGCGTATGATCGGTATTGTTGGTAATAACCACATACTGGTCGCGAAGATAAGCCTTGCCTTCAGGGGTTGCACTTCCTGTAAAATACATCTCAGAGATAACAAATCCTGCCTTGGCATTATATGGTGTGAGTACAAGCTTTACGCTCGACGGCGTTGTTCCCTCTGCCACTACCACACCATTTTGCACAGCTGTCACGTCGATAGAGGAGGCTGTGCCTCCTATTGCATAAAATACCTTGCCGGTCACTGCAACGTTATAAGTTCCCACCGGAATATTGGAAAGTGTGGCAGTATATGTTCCGTCGGAAGTGATAAAACCCGTAAGGGTGTAGACCCCACCCGTTTGTACATTGGTAAAGGTTGCAACGGCATTCTTCAAGGAGTCGACCTTGAGATTAATCGGCATTTCCAATGCCATGGAAACAGGAGCAGTCGGTGTGTTCTTGTCATCATCCGAACAAGCTACAAAAGCAAAACTCATGGTTAAAAGCACCATGAAACTCATTAAAATTTTCTTTGTATTCATATTTTTTATTTGTTTGATGTTATTGTTTTCAAAAAGTTACTCCGGCAGTCAGTTGCAAATGCAGGTGGTTGTTTGCCACATTGTTAAAAGCAGCGGCAACCCTTAATGCCATAAAGAGAGCATAGCGTGAACGTAGCGGTTGACAGTCGGCACGCCAATGAGTTTCTATCCAGGTATAGGATGCACGCAACTGTGCATAATTATGGTCTACCAGACTGATAATGGAGGGTTTCATTTCGGCATAAGGCATCAATATGGCTGATTGGAGTGAGGCATAATAAGCAGCCTTTAAATAACCTTCCACGGTTAAACGTTCTGTGGGTGCAAAAAAAGACTGCCCCTGCAACGAGCCGAAAAGATGTTTCACCGTTTGTTTCCGTTCCGGATAAACATAACGTTCGTTGTCATCTTGAAAGCCAATGACAGCCTTGACATTCCATACAGAGGGACGGCTACCGCCATAAAGGGCTGTGAGATATGCCGCCGTATGATGATGTTTATACATTGTCAGCTGTGCCAATGTGGGATAAATACCCCCTACGGCATCGCCGGTTATATACTCATCACCATGCTTACGCTGCGTGCTGAGTGTGGCATAGAGGGCATACCGCCGGCAAGCATCGTGCTTCCAACCGGCAGTAATACTTGCCCGCGTGGTATAAAGCATGGTAAGAGGAAGATAATTATGCGAGTCGGAAATGCGTTGATGGCGAAGTGAGGAAAGGAGAAGGTCGGCAAAAAAGCCGCTGCCCTGCAAGGGATGAAGTGAAAGGAGGGTACCGGTAGCACCTCCCTTGACATAAATATCGGTATTTGAACCCGAAAAGCGACGATTATAATTGCCTAATCCAAGCATGACATATTCGGCTGCTCCTCCCAATTCGTTATAGATATCCACATCGGTTGCCTGCTTATAAATATTAGCCCACACCGCCATTCCCCATCTATAATTCTGTGTATTATACGCAGTTCCCATTTTTAGGGTAAGATCGGTGATGACGCCTCTCATGCGTGGGTCGACGGTACGATAGGCTTGCTCGGCACGCAAACGGAGTTCTCCGCCCACCATCCATTTCTTTATATGAGTGCCATATCCACCGGTGAGTATATAACGTTCGCGTCGGACATTCCCCCCCACACTGTCGGCAAGTACATATGGAGCAAGCAAAGCATAATCGGCAGTGGAGTTCCAGAGCTGGTCATTCTGCTGTCCATTCATATATGAGGCTTCTCCCCATACCGCAGAGCGACCGGACATTTTAAGATAGGTATTGACCGCAGCTTGCGGCAGGAAGTGGCCTTTCCCTTCTTGCAGGACAAGAGGTTGGTTCTGATGCTTATAATCGGCGTGTAAAGACAGTTCGGACCGGCTGTATCTGAAGGCGTCTGCCATAAAAGCAGGGTTTTGCCGGCCTGCGTCAGCCAATCCATGCCACCAACTTGCTCGTTCCACACGCGTAGAGTCGGGTGTGGCAGCAAAGCCATGGCCTGCAAGGCATACACCTATTATTATATAGAAGTATTGTAGACGTGTCATCAATTCATAAAAAATAAGTTGGTAGAAAAAGTATTTTCTCCCTCGTTAGCCAGAGAAGCATACTCTGCATAAGCTCGAAAAGGGCGGGTATAAACTTTGTTTTGCCTATTGCTATACCTCACCAAGCCTTGTATGGAAACATGATAAGCCCCCCGAAGCACATCAATGCTAAGCCTATTACCCTGAAAATCGGTGGAAGAAACGACCTGACCGGTATTGATATTTGTCAATGTGGCCGTTGCTTGGATACGTTCGATGGTGATAGTGTCGCCCCCTTGCACCACAATTCTGGCTGTCGAGAAGTATGTTTCGTTATCTTGGCGACATCCCATCAAAAGGCAAGCAGCTAAGAGACATAATAAGAAAGTTTTTCTTTTCATAACTTAATGCTGGTTTCTAATCCGAAATAAGGACGCACACTGCGACGTATGATGGCACCATTACTCTCATAGTCGGGGGTATAATCCCATATTTTATTGCAAAACATGGCTATATTGAGGCAATCGTTCATCAACTTCTTGGTTATTTTGAAGTTGAGATTCATACTAAAGGGTACTGTGAAACGCTGAAACTCTGTTGACGTATAATTTCTCACCAACCAACGCAGATAAATGTTTTGTTCATCACCAGACTGCCAATTATGTATTTTACCATCGGGCGACATATATTGAGCGGGCATATTGCTCAACGGCAAGCGTTGAGAAGAGGTAAACCACAAGCATTGTGCAGAGAGTGAAACACCGAGCCGGAGTTTGGGAATATCAGTATCAAGCGTAAAATTGGTGTTAGCCATCTCATTGACCATACCGTCATCATCCTTGTATATGCCCACATACTGTATCTGCTTTCCATTGACCACGGCTGTGGGTCGAAACATCACTGTTTGCGAATTGCGGTACAATGTTTTGAACCATGCACCGTTGATGGTGATGCGTGTGGCAATGGAAGGGATGCGACGAGAAGAGAAAACATACTCAATGCCTCGCTTCAAGGTGCGACTTCCATTGGCATATTCATGATGCCCCAACAATTCGCTCATCGTTATGAAAGGCAGCGTGTTGACATCGGGTGCAGCCGTCAAGGTAGAAGGATTGAGCGATGAAGCATCGTATTGCTTATAAGTATAAGGAGAATAGAAGACATTGGTACGGAAGCCCGAACTCATATCCTCGCGGAAAAGAGTGACAGAGAGTCGGTTTTCGCCCATCTGAATATCCGTACTCACCTCCCATTTTGTGTTACGGGCAGGCAACAAAGCCTTATTGGTGGGATCGATAACATAGAGCATGAGATTAATCAGCCGATAATCGGGATTATCGTGATAATAGCTCAATTGGGCAATATCCATGTAGCGAGACGATGGATAGAGGTGGTTGATGGTGGGATTCTTGGTGTGCTTACCCACACCGGCTGCTATCCGTATGAACGTAGGCATTTTCCCCACCCGGAATTGAGGGAAGGTCCATCCAATATTAACACGCGGATCGAGATACCATTTGCCGTGCATAGCGTAGGTTGAGGGCAAATGGAGGAGTTCGCCGGCACGCAATCCGGCAATCAATTCAAAAGTGTTTTTTGCAACAGGAACCTTCATTTGCTCTTCCGCATAAAAAGCCAAGGAGTGCATGGCAGGAATGGAAGAGAGGCGGCGAGCACGCTCGGAAGTGCCGGGATATAGAGGCAATAGCGGATTAAAACGCTGTCCATCACCATAATTCTTGTCCATATTCCAATCGCCACCTATTAATAAGGTATTGGAAATATGATGTGAGGGAATCTGAAAGCGGGCATTCATACGAAAGAAAGCATGCAAGGGTTTGCCATCGGTATCTTGTGTCGCATAATAAGTGAAAGGCAGAATCTCTGCATTCTGCTCGCCTTCGACAAGAGAGGTGAGTGCGGGTGTGAGTCTGTTGAGTTGTACCAACCGGGTACGCGACAAGATATCGTGTTGATAAGCCGTTGAAAAGGTTGAAGAAAACGACTTCAGCCACTGCATCTTCTTCATTCTGATATTCAGAGAGGCATTGAATGCCAAGCGATTATAGCTCGACTTATACTTGTCAACCTTACCTTGGTTAAGGTCGGGATCAAGTTTTTCATCGTCGAAAGAACCGCTATAATCAAAGTTGGTATCCATACTCACATCGTATGCCGGCTGAATCCATTGCTTGCGAAGACGGGCAGACAGCGTCAGGCGTTTATAGTTTTCGAGTGAGTTTCGCGGATCAGCCTTAGCATCAAGGTAGTCGGCACTGAGGTTAAGGCTTAACTTCTTGTCCCACTCAAAACCTTTTGAAAGATAAAACAGCCGACTTCCCATATCTGCTTTTAAGCGTGCATGGATATCATTTCCACCTCGTTTTCGCTCGATTTTCACTAATCCGCTCGTCAAATCCCCATACTCCACAGAAGGAATACCACGAACTATCTCCACCTTCTCTATATCGTCGGTAGCAATCGAACGCATGTCCACACCTCGATTGGTAAAGTCTCTCGATGTGGCATTTGTCTCCCATGTTCCTGCGATATACTGCATATTAGCATTTGTGCTGACAGGAGAGCCGTCAATCACAAAGCTTGTTCCAAGCGAGGAAGTGGCATAGTTTTGATTGGATAAAGGAGTTGCTTCCCGCAGACGGATGGCATTGGGAGCAGTAAGCGAGGGGTCGGAAGAACGCCCTCCCGGCAGGAGTTCGAGCAAATCCGAAAAACTCGACGGTTGCAAATGCTTCATTGCATGTTTTCCAATGGTAGAAGATGCCGAGAGCGAACGCGATTCCTGTGCCGTAACAACAACTTCGTGAATGCTCTTTACTTCGGGTTGTATATGGTAAATGCCATTGACGACAGACTTTATCGTCAATGGCTTATAACCCAAGAAAGTTATTCTCAACATCTCGCCTACCCTGCCAACAATCTTAAACCTGCCTGAAATGTCGGTCACGGTGGTAGCTTTCTTGCCATTCACAACAGAAACAATCGCCCCCACAATGGGTTCTTGGGTTTCCTTATCAAGCACCGTGCCTTCGGTAGACGTTTGAGCCATGCTTCTCAAGAACAGTATGCTGAATATAATAATCAATGAAACTCTCATCCTTACTAAATAGCCAAACGTATTTTTTTGCAAAGTTAACGACCTTTATAAAATGTCGCAATACCGAAAAATAGCTATCTTAAAAGGAAAAAAATGAGAGTGTTCATTACTATTAGGTAGCTCAAACCATGTTATCAGTTGTTATTTCACTACAGCCAAGCAACCATCATACCACGCAACACAAAAGAAAAGGAAATGCCGCCTCGACTCAAGAATAAAGACTCTTATCCAGGAACTCGAAGCTCTTTCTGAAATTCCTATCAGATGACAATACCATAGTTATGCTTAATCTCTTCCATCACAAAGGTACTTTCCAAAGTGCAAAGGTGAGGGATGGTACCTAAGACATTCAAGACAAATTCTTGATAATACTTCATATTGGGAGAATGCACTTTTAACAAATAATCGAATTTACCCGAGATATTATAACACTCGCTCACCTCGGGTATATCCATCACTCTTTGAGAAAAATCTGTAGCCACCTCACGATTGATGTGACTCAACTTCACACTGCAATACACCACAAAACCACGATGCAACTTTTCTGCATCCAATACAGTGATATAACGCTTGATATAACCATCTTTTTCCAAACGTTTGATACGCTCGAATACAGGTGTAATACTTAAATGACAAGTGGCCGCCACCTGCTTAACCGTCAGATGGGCATTCTGTTGTAAGGTACGAAGAATAAGGATGTCTTTCTCATCCAAGCTCTCGAAAGTAGTTTTTTCTGCCATAACCAATTAAATTAATAGAGTTTAGTCCGAATATTTCATTAAGCAATGCAAAAATAGTGATTTTTTCTTACTTTAAAAAACTAATTGGCAGTTTTTTCCTTTTTATATAACTTTGCATCAAGATTTTTAAGAGTATGATTTCATAGCAGTTGACTCTTGAGTAAAAACTCATCACTATAGATTGATAAAAGATTCATCGCTATAGAATTTAAGACTCTCATCACTTCAAAATAAACGACTATATGAGTAATCAACAACATAAGCTTCACCTGGAAACTCTCGCATTACATGTGGGACAAGAGCAGGCTGACCCTACAACAGGATCCAGAGCTGTACCTATATATCAAACTACTTCATACGTCTTCGACAGTTCGCAGCATGCTGCCGACCGCTTTGCTTTACGCGATAGTGGCAACATCTATGGACGCCTTACCAATACTACACAAGGCGTGTTTGAAGAACGTATGGCAGCACTTGAAGGTGGTGTAGCTGCATTGGCTGTAGCCAGCGGTGCAGCTGCCATCACCTATACGCTGCAAAACATTCTGCAGAATGGCGATCACATTGTGGCAGCCGACAATTTGTATGGCGGTTCGTTCAATCTTATTACCCATACGTTGCCCACACAAGGTATTACCAATACCATCGTGAATGTAAACGACCTTGAAGCACTTGAGCAAGCGATACGCCCTAACACAAAGGTGATTTTTGCAGAAACATTTGGCAACCCTAATTCTGACGTAACAAACCTCAAAGCCATAGCAGAAGTGGCACATCGCCATCAAGTGGTTTTCGTGGTCGACAATACTTTTGCACCGCTCCTTATCCGTCCTATCGAGCATGGAGCCGACATCGTGGTGCATTCTGCCACTAAGTTTATAGGTGGTCATGGCACTTCTTTGGGTGGCATTATCATCGACTCGGGCAAGTTCGACTGGAAGGCCAATGCCGACAAATACCCCACTATCGCACAACCCGACCCCTCTTATCATGGTGCCGTATTTGCCGATGTGGCAGGAGCCGCAGCCTTTGTTACCCGCATCCGTGCCGTCATTCTTCGCGACACAGGTGCCTGCATATCTCCCTTCAACGCATGGATATTGTTGCAAGGTGTAGAAACACTCCCTTTGAGAATTGAACGCCATGTAGAAAATGCCATAAAGGTAGTTAACTATCTGGCCTCTCATCCCAAGGTGAAGAGTGTGAGTCATCCTTCATTAACCACACACAAAGACCATCAACTCTATCAACAATACTTCCCCAAAGAAGGTGGCAGCATCTTCACATTTGAGATTAATGGTACACAAGAAGACACATGGAAGTTTATCGACTCACTCCAAATCTTCTCACTCTTAGCCAATGTGGCAGATGTAAAATCATTGGTGATTCATCCATATACCACCACTCACAGTCAGATGACGGAAGAAGAGTTGGCTGCACAAAAAATAACACCAACCACAGTACGCCTCTCAGTGGGTATAGAACACATCGACGATATCATTGCCGATTTGGAACAAGCATTAGAAAAGATAAGATAGTAAGGATAATATAGATTGTTGAAAACAAACACAAACACTTAAGAAATCAAAAGGACTGAAGTAATCTGAGCCACAACACACAGAGATGGAGTATTCTCCCCACGCATATCAAACAAGCCGAGGGGAAGATACTTCATCTCTTTATTATTCCCTCCTTACCTCTCCTCCCCCCAAAAAGGGAAGAGTCGGCAAGCATCACTAACAAATACTTCTTGCTCACAAGCTATCTCGTTTATCACATAGAAAAATATGAAGGAGTGTCAGTTTGTAAAATGACCCCAAAAGTTTCTTGTCTAACTTTTTGGGGTCATTTCATTTCTATTCACGCCATCAAAGGCATGGATGATATATAATAAATGGTATTTACTTCACCACAATTTTCTTGCCATTAATGATATTCACACCACGCACAGCTTTCGATAAGCGACGACCTTGCATATCATACACCACCTTCACATCATTGCCACCATCAGCGACATTAGGCATAGCGATACCTGTTGTCATATTGTTGAACGCAAAACCTGTTCCACTGCCTACCAAAGGCAGATAAGCCGTATTAGCAGGTTGCAGACCAACAGTAGCCGGAATCCAAAATCCACCCTTACCGTCTGTTTCTCCCAATACACACGCATTCTTTTCAGGTGTGGCTGCAAGGAACGCCCCTTTCAACTGGTTAGCAACAGATATGGCTGCAGGTTCAGTGTTGCGAATATTCAGTTTGGCAACAGCAGCCACCCCATCACTCACCAACAACAAAGGAGCGGCAGCAGGCATGGTCCCAGCAAGTGTTGTATAATCGGCTGTTGCATTTTCCGTGTTGGCAACAACGGTGGCAGGCTGTGCATTTTCTACTTCAAAAGCAAAAGGCACACATACCGTGGCATAGCTTTTTTCACCCATCGTTGTGAGCGGAACATTCACAAAGTCGGCATCCTCAATAGTCCACTGCGATGCAGGGTCGTTGATATTCCAGCAGGTTACGCCGTTGTAGCCATCTGTTCTAAAGTTTGTTTCGTTGAGATAGCCATCCGCACCTCCAGCGGTAATACCCACAACACCGGGTTTTCCTGCCACCATATCAATAGAAAACTCTTGTCCTGCCGCCTCAGAGAGTTGGAAGAGTTGATTGGCAGCGGGCTTTTCTTGTACATTCAGGCCTTGTGTTGACAAGGTAAATTTACCATTATCCAGACGAGTGAGTTTCACCACCGTGGAAATATTATCATGGCCGGTAGTGGCCGGCACTGTAATCAAGCCGGTATTTCCATTCGTCGGTTCGGTACCATAGGCCAGATAAGTGTAAAGAGTGCGTGCCTTGGTACTCTTAATGCGGTAGTATCCTGTTTCAGGAATCTTCACCCCTGTTTTCAAAGCGTTGCGTACAGCATCGACAAAAGAAAAATACTCGTCGGGTGTACAAGTGCCGCTAAGCTGGCTATAGGTAGGTTGAAGGGCATTGCGACTTGCATCGGTGAGCGAATAATACAGGTTGACACCACTCTCAAAGTTCTTTCCATACTCGTCAACGATGCGTTGGCTCCAAGAAGTGTTCTCGTCGTTCCATTCGTTATTGGCAAAAGCCTCAACCATTTCCTTGGGCAAGGTAACATAAGTGGTAATGTAGCCATTGCTGCCATAGCTTGCATCTTCAAAGATTATCGCCAAATCGCCATTAGCAAGCTTTTCCATCGAAGAATAGGCTGCATAGCCCGGCTGTATGGTATATACCTCGTGCCATGTTTCACCACTATTGGTACTGGCCAAGATTTTCAGGTCTTCACGACTGTTAACATTGGCTATGACGGTATGAAGCATCAGCTTATCGCTATAAGCCAGCACATCGGCATTGCAGGCATTGCCCGAAAGTGTAGTAGACCGATACTGACCGGCCCACTGACGACCGTTGCTGCTACCCAGATTGAAACCTCTGGCACCACTTTGGCGGATAGAAGCCAATATTGCCCCATCGGCACGCTGCACCAATTTCGATTCGTCACCGCCATCATAGACCGACTCTTTGCGAAGCGTCCACGACTGCCCGTTGTCCGAAGAGCTGAAGATATGGTTGTGCAGAGTTTTGCGATCGCCGGGATAGATGACATTTCCGAGGAACATCACTTCACCATCCTTCGTCGTTATACCTCGGCCCGAGGTGATGAAATTACTGAACTGGGCAAAGCTGTTAACTGTTCCGCTAATTTCGTCGGTAAAATTAGAAAGTGTCATATCGCGTACAGCCGACCAGGTAACACCATTATCCTTGCTGATACATATACCAATATTCACAATTCCGTCCCACAGATTATTCTTGCCTGCTGCCATCACTGCGATAATATCGCCATTGGGAGCCTTAGCCAAAGCCACATCGCCATAACCAAAAGCTGCGTTGGTTGTCCCGTCGCCTTCGGCCATGATTACCGGATTACTCCATGTACGGCCCCCATCAGTTGAACGTCGTACCACCACGTCAATCTTATGGTTACCCAAATCGGAACTGCTGTTGTAGCGTTTATCGCTTACGGCAATGACACTGCCGTCGTTGGCAACAATCATGGCAGGAATACGATAGAATCGGCAGTTGTCTGTAGTGGGAACAAAGGGTACGGAATGGACCTTGAATATCTTTGCTTCGCCATCGGGGTTACCCACGGCTGTCAGGTCTATGCTTTTAGATACTTCATTACTGATATATGTCACAGCTGTTATCGCAGCATCTACCATTTCGCCCACAGTAGCATCTTCTTTCACGGTTGCTGCCAACCACAAGTGGTTAAGTCCGCTTCTTAACTGATGATTGAGCGGCACCGTAAGATCAGCACCGCTGCCAACTGTTTGTTCACCCAGCTTTACCGGTGTCTCGGCATAAAATTCCTCACCTGTTGTGGCATACACCGACACAGTATTAACCAAGCCGGCAGTAGAGCCTTTCAGCGTAGTAGAGAGCGATGTGAGGGTCACCGGCAGTGTAGACCCCGTAATATCGAGTTTCACCAAGGGTGTGAGATTCCCCCGGCCTGTGGTTTGATAGGCCTGCACAGCACTCATATCAGCAGCTATCAATCCTTCGGAAATGGCAGGAATGGTAGCAGGGTCGAAGTCGCCCACATTCTCAAAAACAAAGGGAACGCCACCATCGCCTGCTGCATAATAGTCGATGACCGGTCCCGTATAGCTGTTACTCATAGAGAGATAATTACCGCCTGCAGACGTTTTTATCGAATAAGTGCCACCTCCCATATCGGTCAGGGTAACGGCCACTTTCTCGGGAGTGAACGCCCACGTCTTTCCACCCGTGGCATCGGAGTAAGAACCAACGGTTGTGGGAGCGATATATCGCTGCCGTCCTATATTGTAAATGTAGTATTCGCCGGTTGTTCCGGTTGGGATAAACGCCCACTCGTAATTGGCAGCCGCTGTATTGCTGTTGTTTTTGCCGGTAGACCATATCCAGAACGACGATGCCGAGGGACTATAATAAAGCGAACCACGCTGGTTGGCATTGGTAATACGGTAACGGTGCGTGGCATCGGGCGGTGTACTTACAAAAGGCTCAAGAGTTACGGTGATGGTGGCCATGAGCCCGGTATTGCTACCCGACAGCACAAAAGACACGCTCGCAGCATTGGCCTCCACACTCATCGACTGGGCTACACCTGTCCGGAAGACGGTTGCATTGCCTCCAGTAGGCGTTACAGTCTGGTCGCCGTTACGAGCCGTACCCTCTATCGTGTAACGGGCAATGCGATAAGCTCCCGACACAGACAGCGTATAAGTACTCTGAAGACTGCCTCCACTGTAAATATCCACACCGTTATCGTTAGTGGTTGTCATGTTGTTGGCAGATGCCTGAAAAGTTACCTGCGGATTGTTCTGCGTAGAAACCCACCTGTTGTTCCACGTCTGATTGGACATAGTGTTATACTTGTAGAATGTTCCATTTGCACGGTTAACATCAATCGTAACCGCTTGGGCATGGACCCAAATGCCCACCATTACCAACAATGTGGTAAAAAAAAGCCTGAATCGACTCATCATAAATAAATGGATTAAATGGTGTAAATAGTTGTATATTAAGTTGATTGTCCGACAAAAGTAATATATTATTTTAAATTCGGTTAAAATAAAGTAGAGTTTTTTCACAACCGGTGTAAAATCGTTGCTGAGTCATAGGGGAAATCCTCAAAATTGCACAATCCAAACATCAATCTCTACCCCTCAACAAGGCCGATTTTCTCGACAAGAGGATAGGAATCATCCAAATATTTAATTTCCACAAAAACCTCATTATCAAACATTTACGAACAGAGTCAAGAACATTATTTTGCAACAGTTGCGTTTTTGAGCCACAAAACCTATCCTTTCGCATCGTCAAAGACATGCTTTCACCGCCTCAAAGCATATCTTTTGTCTCCTGAAAGCATATCTTTTGCAGGAACAAAAGCAAAAAAACGCAGAAAAAGAGCATAAAAAGCAACATTAACATCCCTTTTCTCACCATTTTTAAGACCTCTCTTTTCTAAAACGAAAAACATCATTGTCAAGATTAATAACCGACACCTTAGAAATCGACCAATAAAAAGGAAAGGGAGGAAAGGGCATCTTTGCTATAGGATAAAGTGAGTCGACTACCCATCAATTCCATTAACTCCCAAAGGAAAAGCTTTTTGTGCAAACGAATGGGCAAGAGGTCTCTCCAAAAAGCCTCATGCTACCAAGAAGTCTCCAAAGTATCAATCTCCCCTAAAAGACTCACATTTTATTGTGTAAGTGCAAGTATTTACGCTACTAAACAAGCATAACTGCAAACGGCATCCTATTTTTCTTCATCTTTATTAAGAAATAATATTGCATATATATATGGTGTCAATCACTCTTTTTCTTATCTTTGCATCAAACAAAAACAACCACACAATTTAAACTCTAACAAAAGCATGTTAACACAATCTGAACAAGACGAAATCCTGCAACTCATACGGCAGCAAGTGGTTCCGGCCATTGGTTGTACCGAACCCATTGCCGTTGCTCTTTGTGTGGCGAAAGCCAGGGAGTTGCTGGGAGTAATACCTGAAAAAATTGAAGTAAAACTGAGTGCCAACATCTTAAAAAACGCTATGGGCGTAGGTATTCCCGGCACGGGAATGATTGGACTGCCCATCGCTGTGGCTTTAGGAGCATTGATTGGCAAAAGCGAACAACAGCTGGAAGTGCTGAAAAACTGCAACAAAGAGGCAGTAAAAGCAGGACGTGCCTTTATCGATGAAGGAAGAATAGATATCCAACTGGAGAAAGCAACCAACGAAAAGCTCTACATCAACGTGGTATGCCAAGCACAAGGTCAAGAGGCTGAGGCACGCATCATGGCTGCACACACCAACTTTGTTTGGCTAAGAAAAGGAGAAGAGGTGTTGCTCAACCGTGAGGTTTGCAGTGCTGAAAGTCTGCCCAAGAGTCATGTTGAACTATCGATGAGAAAGGTGTACGAATTTGCCACCGAAACCGATATCGAGCAGTTGCGATTTATCTTGGAAGCCAAGACCTTGAACGAGAATGCTTCGAAAAAAGGAATGGAAGACAACTATGGTCACCAGCTGGGCAAAACCATGTGCAGTCCGTTAGGCAAGGGCGTATTGGGCGACAGCATCTATGCTCACATCCTGGCATCCACCGGTTCTGCCTGCGACGCCCGTATGGCAGGAGCCATGGTACCCGTGATGAGCAACAGCGGCAGCGGCAACCAAGGAATATGTACCACCGTGCCTGTTACCACCTTTGCCCGCGAGAATCATAACACCGAGGAAGAACTCATTCGGGCATTGATTCTCAGCAATCTGACAGCCATCTACATCAAGCAACATCTTGGCACACTTTCTGCACTATGTGGTTGTGTGGTGGCAAGTACGGGAAGCAGTTGTGGCATCACCTATCTCATGGGTGGCAACTACGACCAAATAGCCTTCTCGGTCAAGAATATGATTGCCAATCTCACCGGCATGATTTGCGACGGAGCCAAGCCCAGTTGTGCCTTAAAACTCACCACAGGTGTGAGTACAGGCGTGATGAGTGCCTTGCTGGCCATGCAACACAAATGTGTCACCTCGGTAGAAGGCATCATCGACGACGATGTGGACAAGAGTATCAGAAACCTCACTGCCATCGGTAGCAAAGGGATGGACGAAACCGACAAATATGTGTTGGACATCATGACGAGCAAAACCGCTCACAAATAGATTCCTCACCCACCTCATTGCTTAACCTCTCTGCAAGACAGCGAGCGTCTGCCTCCGGTATCATAGGAGGGAAGAAGCTAACGGCAGAAGTTGGCAGGTAAGAGAACAGGCAAAACAGAACAGACGATTGTTGAATAAAAGTCAGTAGAGATAATTAAAACATAATAAAGAATGACATCCTCTCCATTCCTCCTTGGGAGGAGACGTGGGAGGTCCAAATTTAAAATAATATGAACAAAATCACCCATTCATTACTAACAATGTTGTTAGCGGTGTTTGCCTTGACTGCTTCGGCACAGATGGCAGACCCCGTGCGTTTCAGTGTTCAGCAAAAGCAAGTATCACCCACAGAGGTCGATGTAATCTTTACGGGCAAAATCGACCAAGGATGGCATGTCTATTCAACAGGACTGCCCAGTGGAGGTCCCACCTCGGCTACCCTCACCACAGAGAAGGCGGAAGGGGCCAAGGCAGAAGGAAAGCTACAAGCCAAAGGCAAGGAAGTCAGCACCTTTGATAAGATTTTCAACATGAACGTGCGGTATTTTGAACATGCCGTAACCTTTGTTCAACGTTATAAAATCACCGGCAAGACTTATAAGATTGCGGGCTATTTGGAATATGGAGCTTGCGACGACGAAAACTGTCTGCCCCCCACCAGCGTTGAGTTCTCTTACTCGGGCAACGGCCCCGCAGACGCTCCTGAAGCAAAGAAAGAAGAAACCAAAAGTCCTGCAGAAACAGCCAAACAAAAGGCTGACTCACTGGCTGCCGCTCTTGCTTTGGCATCGACAGCAGACACCACCAAGGCTGACACCACAGCAATGGCAGCAGTGGCAACAGCTACCCCCAATACCGGCGGCGATTTATGGACACCCGTTATAGACGAATTGAACGTGCTTAATGGCAACACAGGCAGCAACACAGCATGGTGGTATATCCTCGCCATGGGCTTTGTAGGCGGCTTGCTCGCCCTCTTCACCCCTTGTGTGTGGCCCATTATTCCCATGACAGTAAGTTTTTTTTTAAAGCGAACCCAAGATAAGGCAAAAGGCATTCGCGATGCTATCACCTATGGTATCTCTATCATCGTGATTTATTTGGCATTAGGTTTGGCCATCACAGGTATCTTTGGTGCCAGCTCACTCAATGCCCTTTCTACCAATGCTGTATTCAACATCTTCTTCTGTCTGCTCCTGGTGGTCTTCGCCCTGTCGTTTTTTGGATGGTTCGAGATACGCCTACCCGACAAATGGGGTAACGCAGTAGATAGCAAAGCATCGTCTACCAGCGGTATTTTGAGTATCTTTCTCATGGCGTTCACCCTTGCCTTGGTGTCGTTTTCTTGCACCGGCCCCATCATCGGCTTTCTCCTGGTTGAACTCTCTACCACCAACAGCATAGCAGGCCCTGCCATCGGAATGTTCGGCTTTGCCCTTGCCTTGGCTCTCCCCTTTACCCTCTTTGCCCTCTTCCCTGCATGGTTGAAACAAGCCCCTAAGTCGGGTAGCTGGATGAATATTATCAAGGTTACACTGGGTTTTATCGAGTTGGCATTCGCCCTCAAGTTCTTCTCAACAGCCGACTTGGCATACGGCTGGCGTTTGCTCGACCGTGAAGTGTTCTTGGCTATATGGATTGTGATTTTTGCCTTGCTGGGTATGTATCTCATCGGCAAGCTCAAATTCCCACACGACGACCCCGACCAAAAAGCAATGCCCGTGCCTTGCATCATGCTGGGTATGGCATCGTTGGCATTCGCCGTTTATATGATTCCCGGTTTGTGGGGTGCTCCCACAAAGGCAGTGAGTGCCTTCGCTCCTCCTATGTACACACAAGATTTCAATCTCAATAAAGACGAGGTACATCCCCACTTCAAGAACTACGAAGAAGGTATGGCAGCCGCAGCCGCTTTGGGCAAGCCGGTCCTCATCGACTTCACCGGTTTTGGTTGCGTCAACTGTCGCAAGATGGAGGTGGCTGTATGGACCGACCCACAGGTAGCAGAAAAACTAAAGAAGGATTATATCCTCATTTCGCTCTATGTTGACGACAAGACTCCATTGGCAGAACCCATTGAAATAATGGAGAACGGACAACAACGCAAGCTCCGCACCGTGGGCGACAAGTGGAGCTATCTGCAACGTCATAAGTTTGGTGCCAATGCCCAACCTTTCTATGTTACATTGGACAACAACGGCAAACCCTTGAGCAAGTCGTACAGCTATGATGAAGACATCCAAAAATACTTGGAGTTCCTGAACCAAGGTTTGGAGAATTATAAGAAGTAAGACGGATTATTTATCACAAAAATAAAATTGGTCGGATTTGTCAGATTTCTCTGACTTGTCCGACCAATTTCGTTTTTTATCTACCTAAAAATTTAAAGTCTCACCTTTACCACCTGCGATTGACCAAAAGAGGAGGTAAAATGGAGGAGAACAGGTGTGCCTACGGCTGAAGGAAGATGTAACCGTATGCTTTGTTGATTATCCAACGCCACCGATTGCAACAGCTTGCCATCGATTGTCAGCACCTTCAGATAAGTGAAAGGTGAGAACGAAGACACATGCAACACACCATTACCCATACTTTTTACCGTAGGGCGAGCAATAGAGGATGCAAAAGGAGCAAGAAGACCGGTTGTATTACCTCCCTGTTGCAACAATGCTGTGGCTTTTTCAGCATAACGCTTGCCTAATTCAACATAGCCCTCACGAGTGAAATGCAAATTGTTATAGGGCAAATCCAAAGCCGGGATGAGATGACTATGAGGAATATAAAGAGAATTACCCTCGGTGGTGATGTTCACTTGATTGGCTATGGCACCACAATAAGCAGTAGGCTCGCCCAAAAGCAGCGGCACTTGGTCGGCTGTAAGCGACAAGTCGGCCAGCATATCCTGATAGACCTTCTTAACTGAAGCAGGCCAATATGCCTTATTACCATCTTCCTCACCTTGATGCATCAAGATGCCTTTTATCGTTCCATACTCCTGTGCCTTCTTTGCCGCATCGATGATACGCCGGTAAGGATGACCGCCATACGCACCCAAGGCTTTATACTTCACCCATTTGCTGGTATTGGCATCTGCCAAATAAGCCTCGTATTCCGCCTTATCAAAAAGTTTGATGGCTGCACTTGCCACAGCCACATGCACCAAAGCAATCTTCTTGCCCGGGTTGCGAGCCAACATCTCCTCGCCAAATGCCTTTGCCCAACCCAGTTTTGTGGGGTGAAACTTGGTTTTGCGACAGTTGGGTTCAGCCACATTTTCCCATTCTCCCCATGGAGCGAGTATCGTACCTGTGCCGTCTTCTGCCGAATTGTTGTCGTAGGCAATGAGGTTATAGAGGTCGGGATGGGGTTGGCGGTCTTCATCTGAAGGCACCACATCATAGCCTTCAGCATTAGATTGTCCGAAGATGATATAAACGAGAAAATCATCTTTGCGAATATCGGTCAAGGGATTCCATACCACAGGGGCAGTACCCGAACCTAAGGCTGCATCTTCGCGAATTTCTTTAAAAGGATTTGCCACTGTAGCCACTTGGAAAGCAGCTGTCTGCTGTAGAGGCACAACCAACGAAACGGTGGAATAATTCTTTCCATCACCATTACGCACAAAAGAGGGAATGTCGGTGCCGTCAAAACGCATTTCAGTCAGGCTGTTGCACCCCACAAAGGCATTGCTATTGATTGTTGCCGTTGAACCGGGCAAGGTGATAGTCTGCAATCCCGCATTTTGGAAAGCATAAACAGGAATTTCGGTAAGACCATGCGGTAAAATCACTTCTGTCAAGGCGGTGCAGTTTTGGAAAGCTCCTTTTGATAAGGTGGTAAAGCCCGATTCAAAGATAATCTTTTTTAGTTTAGCACAACCTTTAAAGCCTTGCCAATTAGTAATCATCGCCTTAACGGAACCCGGTACAACAATCGATTCTACCACCGTATTGTTGATAAACTGACTGATGGCAGAAACCGTATAGACCACACCACCCGACTCGATGGTACGAGGAATCTCCCAATGAGTAACAGAAAACTCTTGGGTATATCCCATAACTTTTACTTCGTTGGCCGAGGTTACCTCATAGATAACATTGTCAGCAGAATAAATCTTGTCGCCTATAGCTCCCAAAACAGAGAGAGCCACAGATAACATTCCTATAAATAAAGACAGTCTTTTCATAATCAAGTGTTTTTGGGGAAGAGATGTATCCTAACAGGCGTGGCAGACAATACAGGGTAAACAGGAAAATGCCGAACGCAACAAACAATTCCATCTATCCTCTCGTATCTTACCTGCCACACCTGTCTAAAACGTCTTTCTTCTAATTCAACCTAACAGTCTTCGCTTGTAAGTCTTCGCTATTAGGGCCAACCATGACAGTAAACTCACCGGGTTCAACCACATATTTCATGTCATTGGTCCAAAACCCTAATTCGCGTGAATCAAGTTCGATATCAACTTTCACCGTTTCACCCTTCTTGATAAAGACCTTTTTAAAGCCTTTCAACTCTTTGACAGGGCGAACCATAGATGCCACCTTATCGGCCACATATACCTGAACAATCTCCTCGCCGTCGTAGTTGCCGCTGTTGGTTACATTCACCGACACGGTGAGTTTGCCGTTGGCATCAAATGTATCGGCACATTGGAAGGGAGCATAATCGTAACGTGTATAACTCAAGCCATAACCAAAAGGATAGAAGTTGGCATTTTTCAAATCGATGTGGCGGACAGTGGAGCTGTGTTCCATATCACCGGGACGACCTGAACGCTTATAGTTGTAGTGGTTAGGGATCTGCCCTTCGGCATAGAGGAACGACGCTGTGAGCTTACCCGAAGGATTGTAGTCGCCAAAGAGAACATCAGCGACGGCATGCCCACTGCGTGTGCCTAAGAACCACGCTTCGAGGATGGCATCTACCGCCTTACTTACACGAGGTAAAGCCAAAGGACGCCCATTCATCAATACCGACACGATGGGTTTGCCTGCGGTTTTCAGAGCTTCTAACAAATCTTCTTGAACACCGGGAAGATTGAGATAAGCACGACTTCTCGACTCGCCACTGAAAAGAGCTTTTTCGCCCATCACCGCAATCACCACGTCGGCTTGTCGGGCGGCAGCCACAGCCTTGTCGAACTCCGACTTGTCGGGCTTGCTCCAATCGCAGCCACGCACATAATCGATAACGGTGCTAGCTCCCAATTTTTCCTTCAAACCTTGCAATACTGTGATGACATCTTCTTTTTCACCACGAGCCTTCCATGAGCCCATCAATTCGTTTTGGTCGTTTGCCAACGGACCGATAAGTGCAATTCGCCTGATGCTTTTAGAAAGTGGCAAGATATTTTTATCGTTCTTGAGCAATACCATCGACTTATGCGAAGCCTCCAAAGCCAAGTCCATCAGTTCCTTACTTTTCACTGTTTCCTTTTCACGCTTTTCGTCCAAGAAACGATAAGGGTCTTCAAAAAGTCCTAACTTAAACTTCACACTCAAGATACGTCTTACCGACTCGTCAACAGTAGCCATCGACACTTTACCCTGCTTCACAGCCTCTTCGATATGAGCATTGTACAATCCGTCGGTCATATCCATATCCAAGCCGGCATTAAGAGCCATGATAGCCGCTCCGGCATCGTCTTCGGTTACGCCTTGAGTCTTGAGTTGGATCACCGCATTCCAGTCGCTCACTACAAAACCCTTAAAGCCCCATTGATTTCTCAACAAGTCGGTAAGCAACCATTTGCTGCCCGATGCAGGCATACCATTGATGTCGTTGAAGGCTGTCATAAAGGTCTGCACACCTGCATCAATACAAGCTTTATAAGGCGGCAAATAAGTTTCTGCCAAGGTAGATATAGACATGTCTACAGGAGCATAGTCGCGACCTGCCTGTGGAGCACCATAGGCCGCAAAGTGTTTGGCACAAGCCAACACCGAGTTGGGTTGCCAGAGGTTCCATTGAAAACCTTTGACACGAGCTTCTGCAACCTTACAACCCAAGTAGGTATCCTCGCCGGCACCTTCCACAATACGTCCCCAACGTGGGTCGCGTGCAACGTCTACCATAGGTGCAAATGTCCAATGAATACCTGCTGATGAAGCCTCAACGGCAGCTGCCTTAGCGGTGCGATACATCAGGTCGAGATCCCATGAACACGATTCAGCCAAAGGTGTTGGGAAGATGGTTTTATAGCCATGAATAATGTCGAAAGCAAAGAGAATGGGAATCTTTAGGCGTGACACTTCCATGTTTCGCTCTTGCAAAGCACGCAACTGCTTTACACCGGCGATATTGAGTACCGAACCTATCATACCCTCTTTCAATAGCGAGTCTGACAGGGTTTCACTCTGCGGACCCGTCAATAGTTCGCGTCCCACATATTGTGAGAGTTGTCCTATCTTTTCTTTGAGCGTCATCTTACTCATCAAATCGTTGATGAATGCCTCTTCGCTCATGGTTATCTTATTCTTTTTCTTGGTTTGTTTCACCGTTTTCTGTACTTTCTGCACTTTCTTTTGTGCAGCCACAGGCTGTCCGCCCATAGTTAGCATAGCTGCAATTGCCAAGACTTGTATAAATGTTCGTTGCATAGTTTAAAGTTGTATTAAAGAAATTACCCCATCCCAGCCCCTCCCAAGGAGGAGAGAGGGGCCTATAGGGCTTGTAGAGTTTATAGAGGTAACAGAGCTTACAGACAATATAAGCTTAGCAACTCTCCCTTCCTTGGGCCGGAGACCGTTGCTTGTTTTTTCACAGCGAGAGAATTGAGAATCGCTGTAAAGCAAAGCAATGGGTTGGGGAAGGTTATTCCACCGTTGCCTTCATTGTTTCAAAATCGAGTGTGATGCGTGTGCCGGCCTTCCAAACGTGCTTTTGGTTGGGTTCGGGTTCACCCACTAAACGCATCTTGATGTCACCGCCTTCGGGAGCGAAATAGAGTTCACGCTTCCATGCACCAGAAGCCGTCATGATGGTATTGACAGGGTCTAAACGCAGACGGCCATCGGCAGGCAGAGTGAGCGACATTGTTTTCTTGTCGTCGTTCAAAACGAAAGGTGTGAGATGCTTGTTGCTCGCATCATTTGCCGCTGCACCATAGGCATAAACAGTGGCATCGAGCAGATGGAAGTCGCGAGTACTCATATCCACATATACCATATAAACGCCATCGTGAGGCACCACCGCCTTACTCTTCACCACTTCATAACCCTTGTTATTGGTGAGAGCTACAAACTCGTTTTTACCGAAGACCTTGCTCGTAGAAACACTTAGCTTCATACCTGCCTTAAAGTGGTGCAGATAGATAAAGGTCTGTTTGTTTCCCCATGTATTCCACATCGTGGCCACACCATCCGACCCCCAGTTTCCGTCACCAATATTATCGGCAATGAGATAGAGGTTGGTAGCAGATGTAGGCAGATGCTTAACACCGGTAGGCAATACCATTTCGGCAGTCTGTGTCTTTAAGTCGAGTTCAATAGGCACTTGTGCAGCCACAGGAACAGTGGGCAATTCGCCTACTCCACGATATACAATCTTACCATTGAGGATATTAAATTCCATCGTATTCCAATCTCTATTATTATACAACGAGCTGGCATACATCTGTAAACTACCCTCCGATGAAGTTGTGGCTTTAAACATACCATCACTCAGTTTGATAGGAGCTTCCACTCCATCAAAGCAAGTGCCGATACCATAAAGTTCGGGTTCTTCAAAAGCAATGAGCTTGCGGTGCATGTCGATATATACCACATAATAACCCGAACGATTAACCGTAGCCTTGCCTTGTCCATCGACTGTGAAGTTAACGTTATTGCCTAAAGTAGAGAAACTGTCGGTGCCATTAGCATTAGCAGACCATTGAACGCCCTTACCTTGAGTGAAATAGCCCATTGCCCAGAACGACCCATTGCCCAAAGCACCTACAGGAGCCATGCGAATCATACCAGGAGAATTGAAACCTCCCAACTCCTCGCCTGCCATAAAGAGCTGTTGCGGATAACCCGTAGGTTCGGGTTCGATTAGTTCATCACCCAAGATATTGGCAGCGAACTTCTTCGCCAACACATCATACTTCAAGGTTACTTGATAGTTGCCCTTACGACGGAGATTCAGATTGACGGTCGATTCGCTCGTCAAATCGGCGAATTCAGCGGCCAGCGTATTCATCTTCACGTTTCCTGCCGTACCTGTATAATAAGACGGTAATTCAAAGGTATTGCCCTCTGTCGTCTTAATAGCCACTGGTTCTTCGCTATCAGTATAAGCAAAAGTAAACTCCGAGGGAAGGATTAGGCGGTTATCGGCACCTGTTGTCCATGTTACGATATGCTGATTCTTATCGTATGTCATATTGGGCAGAGCCACTTCTCGGTCGCCTCCTTCGGTCATCGCCATCTTACCTCTTATGCGGAAATGATAAGGCAACACCGTCAACTCATTTTTTTCGGTGTTAAGAATTAAACGGTACAAACCCTCTTCTACCACACTGACACCCTCGCCACCTTCTTTCAAAACGTAGGTTTTGATGGGTTCAGAGGCAGATGAGGCAGTACTCGCCACTCCCACACGCTTGGGCTGACCGTCTTCGCCCACATAAGAGATATAGAAATTTCCATTGGGTTTTAACCAAGTGTTGATGGAATACAACGATTGTCCGTCAAGACTCTCCAACATACCGTTGGCTATTTCTACCGAAAACTCACTGGCATCACCTGCCACATAAATGCCTTCCGGCACATTGGTCACTTCGTCATAACCAATATTATTCTCGCTGCAACTCATGATGGTCCATATCACCAAGAAGACTGTCAGCCATTGATATATTCTTTTCATACCTGTCATCATATTATGTTTTCTTTATTTGACTATGAGTGAAAGAGTTGGATTGAGTTAAATTGCAATTCAATCAAGAATTTGTCAGCGGGCGAACACATCGGTTCGCCCCCTATCACTCAAAAACCATCCACTTACCAGCCGGGATTTTGTTTCCAAGACTGCATCTTCAACTTCTCGGTCTCGGGTATAGGATACCAATACATCTTAGGCAAGAATGTACGTTGCTCCACCGTGTAAGGAGTGTAACGATATTTCTCGTTGACAACCACAGGCGAAGACGACGAATCAGAGCCATAGTTGTTACGCGTGAAGACACGCACCCAATCAATCTCCATCGTCATATTGCGAAGGTTGGGATCGCGGTCTTCAGGGAAACCCACACTCACATCATTACCACCGACCTGACCTGTCAATGCCAAATCCCATGTTGTCATCTCACGTTTCTCAGCAATAGCACGCTTAATAAAGCTATTATACTTATTGCCATAATCACGGGTCTTCCATACATTCGTTACCTTACCGTCCAAGAGAAAACTGATGATGGCATGTTCTGTAGGAGCCGATGGGTCGGGGTCTACCTCTACACCATAGACATGATAGTCGTTGCCAGGATTGGCATTCATGATGGTATAGCGTGCCATGCGATTGGCATTGACATCGGTTTTATTGGTTTCGCTATTCCAAACATGGACTGTCTGGTTTACCTGATAAGGATTCTGCGTGGTCTCGTAGTATTTGATGAAGAACTCTTCCAAATCCAACTCAGCCACACCTGCCCCCAGATAGTGGCGTAACCATGCAGCCATCCACACACCATAGTAATAAGGCACTTTAGCTTTTACCTCAATACGTGAGAACAAGGGGTACATCTTACTGTCGTTTCCATAACGGTTGGCATCACGGCTGGAAAGACCGCCCGACCACCAACCCGGTCGATGGGCCACACTGCTATGTGTGGGAGCGGGTGGATTGCCATCACGAGTGGCTGTGATGCGTGCCACACGCTTGTCGCCATCGTTAACAATGGCCACTTGCTCTTTGCGATAAGTTTGAAGCATACCTTGCGGAGCACCATAATTGGCGTTCTGTGTGAAGTTGTCGCCATAGATACCCCAGTATTTGTTGTCTATTTCCACACCATTAAATTCGTCTCCATCATAATAATACCATCCTGCAGGTACTTCAGAGGCTGGAATAGAAGAAGACGCAGGACTTACGGGATTGGTTACCGTTGTGGTTGTTGAAGAGCCCTTAGTGGTAATTTCCATACCTTTCAAGTCGGCTCCCAATGTGGCAGAAGCAATCTTCCAACGGCGAACATCCCATGCACGATGCTCCTCAAAAGCCAATTCCACACGACGTTCTCTTCGGATATATTCACGCATACGTTCTTGAGAAAAGCCTGGGGCAATGTCGGGTTGTCCGGCACGTTTACGCACGGCATTGAGATAAGAAAGAATGTCTGCATGTCCGGGTTCACTTTCATTCAATGCCTCTGCATAGTTAAGATAGATTTCCGCCAAACGGAAGATGGGCCAAGTGTGGCCGACAGCACCACCGCCCGTAAGGATATTCACCTCGCTATTAGCAAACTTCTTGAGATAATAACCTGTCTTAGTGGCATTGGGCTGATGCTTTCCGTCTTTTCCTCCGGTGAAAGTTTCCACCTTCTTGTTTTGCCAAGTAGAATCGTTAAGAATGATGGTAGCATTCAAACGAGCATCACGATTGAGATAAGGATGAGCCTGATGCAAAGCATTGCTCCATGTAAACTCACCGCCATCTGCCATTTCATAGGCATCCACCAGGTTTTGCGAAGGATTCATACCGCCCTTTCCTCCATAACTCACGGGGAAATTATAGCCTTCAAAACTTGAGCTGGCGGTGTAACGACGCATCAAAATATATTCACTGCTATTAAAAGCGTTCTTAAACAACGTCTCATATTGAGGATGCAAAGAGTATTGTCCCAGGTCAATGACAGCTTTTGCAGCCTGGGCAGCTGCCGTCCAGCGAGCCTTGTCTGTGGGCAACACTGTTTCGGATGTGTTCTCCCAATCCAAATATAGCGGACTGGCAGCATAGAGCAACAGACGACTCTTCAATGCCAGGGCTGCACCCTTAGTGGCACGACCCAAAGCGGTTTCATCACGCCAAGGTGTCAGCTCCAGGTCTTTGGCTGCTTCATCACATTCGTTGGCTATAAACTCCACACATTGCTCCATCGTGGGGCGTTCCATATTACCATAATTCTCGTTGATGGAAAGCGACTTGCTAATCAAAGGGATAGGGCCATAACGCTTCAACAGTTCAAAATGAAAGTAGGCACGCAAGAAACGAGCCTCTGCCTTCCACACACGAATGTCTTTCAAGCGGTTTTCATATTCCTGCCCACTACCCGGATCAAGACGATAGCGTTCCAAGTCCACTTGATCGGCGTTCTCAATAAACTCGCTTGCCATGCGGATACCCGCATAATACCTGTTCCATAAATCGTCGGGATTGCTGATTGCATTCCACGAGCCTGTATTCATCTTTTGGATAGAAGAACTTTCGAGAGCGTGTTCGCCATCGTCGGTCGCTGCATCAAACATCGCCCCTTCATCCATACGGTTGAGTCCGTCGGGCATCAAGGCATAAACATTGACCAAGTAGCGACTAGTACGTTCGTACGACGTAAAAGTCATCTTCTTATCAATAAACGAGTCGGATTCTCTGTCCAGATAGTCGCTACACGATGTAGAGAAAGCCACCGGAGTCAAGAGAAGTAGCATATATGGTTTTAATAATAAACGTTTCATATCATTATTTGTTTAAAGTGAGTATGCCTTAAAACGATAACTTCAATCCAATGTGATAGTTTCTCATGAGCGGATAATTGGCATTAACGCCCATTTCAGGGTCGCCCAAACCATCCAAATGATCGATTGTGAAGAGATTAACGGCATTGAAATAAGCATAGATGCTGCCTAAACGCACAGCCTTACTGATGGATGCGGGCAAGGTGTAGCCCACCAACAAATTACGCAAACGCAGATAAGAACCATTGCGTCTCCAATAAGTAGAGGTGCGATAATTGTTGTCGAAGTTCACTGTCGACAAACGGGGATAAGCGGCATCGGTATTGTCGGCTGTCCAGCTGTCGAGTGCCAAGGCAGAGGCAGTGGAGTTCTTGTAAAACGAGTAGAGCGGCGTACCGTTGATATAGAGGTCGCGGTTTGCCACACCATGGAATAAAGCATCTACGTCGAAGCCCTTATATTGGAAGCCTAAACGGAAGCTATAATTCCACTCGGGAAGAGCCGAGTAGCCCACGGGATAAGAGTCGTTGCCATCAATCATTTGGTCGCCATTCTGGTCAACATACTTAATGTCGCCCGGTTTCACCATTCCATATTGAGGTATGGCATGATTAGCTTTCAACGTTCCATCAGCTTCAAAGTCGGATGCTTGGTAAAGTCGGTCTGCCACCAACACGATGGGACGACCTACTGCATTTCCCTTACCGTAAAGATAGTCATACGACTTGAGGTTCTCTCCCATTTCCTCCACCCTACTACGGGCAAACCAAGTGCCTGCCTCAACGAAATAGTTCACCTTCTTGGCTATTGTTCCGTCGTAACGAGCGGTGAACTCCATACCATGATTCTTTACCTTTCCGATATTCATCAAAGGAAGAATATTACCGTATGATGCCCCCACAAAACCTAAGACAGAAGAGTTAGGCAAGGTAAGAATATCTTGATGCAACTCGTTGAAGTATTCCAAACCCACTGTGAGTTTTTTTAAGACGCGTGCTTCCAAACCTACATTCAAGATTTTCTTGCGTTCCCAGGTCACTTCAGTGTTGGGCAAAGAAGTTTCTGAAAAGCCCGAAGATGTTTGGTTGCCCACTCCGAAGAGATAGCTGCCACGGCCCGAATAGCGTACATCGAAGAGATACCGGCCTGCTGTCTGGTCATTACCCACCACACCATACGACGCTCTCAACTTGAGATAATCTAACCATGTCACCTTCTGCATGAAGTTTTCGTTAGAAACAACCCATCCTAATGATGCCGTTGGGAAGAGTGCATAACGCTTGCCGGGTGCAAAATTGTCGTTCCCCATGTAAGAGGCTGCAACCTCGGCTATATAGGTCTTGTTATAACTATAAGCCACACGACCTGCATAATTCAGGTATCTCAAATCGTCTCTCACACCGTATTCTTTATATAGGTCGGAGAGGAAGAAGAGAGAAGCCTCCACATCATGACCTCCAAAGCTGCGTTGATAGTCGGCTTGTACCTTTAGATTAATGCGACTATTGTCGGTTCTGAAGCCTTCAGATGCGGTGAGAGGCTCGTCTACGCCATATTGTGTATAGGTATAGAGCGGATTATTCTGGGCATCCACACCATTGGCCGCCAGGGCATAACGTGCATAACTGCGTCGTTTGGGCGATGTGTCTGCCACAAAATTGTTATAACCAATACCTGCGGTGAGCGACAAACCTTTAATCATCTTCTTAAAATCATACTTCAATTGGAAGATAACCTGCAAGGTACGGGCATTTTCTTTATTCAAACCTCTACCCAAAAGGTCGCCCACGGGATTCGTAAAACCTGCATTGCCACCCCATGTGCCATCGGGATTCTTCACAGGAAAGGCATTGGGAGGTGTCGCCCAAATAGAGTTAATGATGTTATAGGCACTATAACTGCCACCAGGCGAGGTCTTATCCATGATGGCTCCACCTGCATAGAGCGATGCCATCAGGGCCTCGTTCACCTGTACATCGAGGTTGGCACGGAAGTTCAAACGCAGGAAATGTGCATTGGAATTTTCTTTCCGCTTTGAATCGGTACCTTTAAAAAGTCCCTCATTCTGCATTAGTCCTGCCATCACATAATAGCGAATAACATTGCTGCCACCTCTGAAACTCATCTCGGCATTGAGCATGGGAGCTGAGTTTTTCAAAAGCTCGTCTCGCCAGTTCACCTGCGGATAGAGATAGGGGTTACTGCCATTGGCATAAGCCCCCAAGGCTTCTTCACCGTAACGAGGTGCCAAACCATCGTTCACCAAAGCTTGATTGTACAAACGAGCATAGTCGTACGAGCTTACAGGCTCCGGCTTAACAGTGGGGGTCTGGATGCCTGTTTGCAAACGTATGGCAATCTCGGGCGAAGCAAGGCGTCCTTTCTTGGTGGTTACCACCAAAACACCATTCGCTCCTCTACCGCCATACAAGGCCAAGGCTGCGGCATCTTTGAGCAAAGACACAGATTCTATTTCGGCTGCTGAGAGATAATCTAAGGTCGACTCAAAGCCGTCGACGATAACCAACATCTGCTGACTGCCAACAAAACTACTGCGACCACGGCTATAGAGGTTTTGCACAGAGAAGTCGTTACCCGGCTCGCCATTCGTCTGCAGCACAGTGAGACCGGGCAACAAACCATGCAAGGCATTGCCCACAGAGGGCGATGTGGTTTTTAGCAAACGGTCGGATGTTACGGTAGACACGGCTGCCGTATTCTTCCATGCCATCTGTGTCTGCCGTGCTGCCGACAAGCTGTCAGTAGCGGGCTGTGCCTCAACCGTTGTCATCGGCAACAGCGATGTTACCAATGCTCCTATGATATGATTCAAGTGATATTTCATTGTTCTATTGTTTCAGGTTTAACCTAATTTATATTACCAACCCGGGTTTTGCAAAAGATAACCCTTATCCACTTCCAACTGTTTGATGGGGTGCAAGTAAGAACGACGACTCCATGAGCGACTTTCAAACACCACGGGTTCGTAATGCACCTTGTTGGAGCCTGCCACCTTAGTGGTTCTCAAGCCATACATCTTTCCTTGCATCACGCCTTCCTGTTCGGCAATCAGCCAGCGACGAATATCCCAAAAGCGATGACCTTCAAAAGCCAGCTCAACAGCACGTTCGCGTCTCACAGCCTCTCTGAACTGCTCTTTGTTCAAGCTCGCCGATAAAGCGGGCATTCCCGAACGCTCACGCACCGCATTCACGGCTTGAAAAGCTTCAGCAGGAGGAGCTGCGGCATATTCGTTAAGGGCTTCAGCATAGTTGAGGTACAACTCGGCTACACGGAAGACAATCCAATCCACGTTAACATTGTTCAAAGGTGGGGTTACCTTCAAGGTGCGAGGTGCCCACTTGCGAAGTGTATGGCGGGTTTTGTCGTTAGGCACTTTATGGGTTCCACCATCTGTGAAGTCCATCTCACCCACTTCGTTGTTCCATTTTATGCCTTGTGCCACCATCGTTTGTTCAAAACGAGGATCCAAGCTGCGATAGATATCCAGCAAGTCGTCGCCACCTTCATTCTTCCAGTTGGCTTCTGTGCCGTCTTTCTTTTGATAGAACTTCACAAAATTCCATGTGGGGAATGTTCCACTGGCATCCCACGCTTTGTTATTAGCCCATGTGGGCAGCAAGGTTGCCAAGGGCCGAGAGCTGACTCTGAAGTTGCGATACTTTCTGTTAGCCAATATCACCTCTTTATTATCGGGTGTAGACCACACATATTCATAGTTGGTTTCGGGTGTTCCGTCGGTATATAAGCCATAGAAACCCGATGCTTGGGCTGCATCGAGAGCGGCTTTGGCTGCATCGGCGGCTTTCTTCCAACGCTCTTGATCGTAGTTGCCATAACATATGAGTATGTTGTTCTTGGGGTCTTTAAACGAGAGATAAGGTGTAGAGGTGTTGAACAGCGGACTAGCTGCATACAACAACACTCTCGACTTCAATGCCAAAGCTGCCATACGAGTAGCACGTCCCAACTTGGTATTATCTGTATAGCGGTCGGGCAAGAGTTGGGCAGCCCGGTCGCAGTCTGCCAAGATAGAGTCGACACATTCTTCAAAGCCGGCACGCGGTATCAAAGCAAAATCGGCCGGAGACAAGCGTCGGTGCAAGATGGGCAAACCACCATAGCGATACACGCCTTCCCAAAACACCAAGGCACGCATAAAATAGGCCTCTCCCTTGCTTCTCTTGTTAAATTCGGGATCACCGGCATCATAGGGAACCTCATCGATACGCTCAATAATGGCATTACAATAACGCAAGGTCTGCCATCTCAGGTTGTGGCGTGGGTCTTCATCCCAGTCTATACTATTATTGTTATGGTTATCTACATTCCACGAAGCATTAGACTTGGCATACGACACGCCGTCTTCTGCCTCATCCGTTGCTCCCCAAAGACTACCGTCCGACAAGCCTCGGTCGGTATTCGACGTACTCATAGAGAACCCTAAAGGCATGCCGTCGGCATAGATGCCTGTCAGAAATTCTTCTGCCAACGTACGATCGGCAAATACGCCATTCTCGTCGAGGTCTACACTGGGAGGTGCTTCCAGGTAGTCGCTACACGAAGTCAATAATCCTCCACAGGTCAATATGATTGCATATATTGTTTTTTTCATAACTGCTTAGAAATTTACATGAAGTCCGATGTTATATACTTTCTGCAGGGGATAGGTGTTGATTTCCACATTACCGCTGCGTGAGGGTGCTTCGGGATCGAGGTCGATGACGTCGGTCCAAGTAAAGAGGTTTGAGCCACTGACATACAGACGCACACTCTGAATACCCATGCTCTTAATAAACTTCTGGCGGAAGGTATAACCCACCTCCAAATTCTTCAAACGCAGATAGCTGGCATCTCTAATCCATAAATCCGACTCGCGATAGTTGTGGTCGGTCTCGCGGTTAGGATTCAAAGACAAGCGAGGGAAACTGATGGGATCGCCGGCAGCATAACGCTCTGCAGTCCTGCGTTCTTTAATCAACTCTTTCGCACTCTCCACGCCTTTGGTAAAGGGCCATAGCGAACGGCCGAAATACTTGATAGACACATGGTCGGCTCCTTGGAACAATACAGAAAGGTCGAAATTCTTCCAGCTTCCTCCAAAAGAGAAACCATAAATAACCTCGGGTATATTGGAATAGCCCAAAGGCACCATATCGTAATTGTCAATCTTACCGTCCTTATTCACGTCGATATATTTCACGTCACCGGGTTGTAAACGATTACTACTCCATGCACTCACCGGACGATCCAAGGCATTCACCTCTTCCCACGAGTTATAATAGCCGTCGGTCAGCAAACCAAAGAACTGTCCGTTACGGCGTCCTGTTTCCAACTGATAGGGATATTGTTTGTTAATCTCATCCTTAAACAGCACCTTATTGCGGGCAAACGAATAGTTGAAACGTCCCCAATAGTTGAAATCGCCAATGCGATTGCGATAGTTCAAGTCGAGTTCCCAACCGTAATTCTCCATTTCGCCAAGGTTGTAAGCGGGCAAGTTGGCACCGATAATAACGGGTTGTGTAGAACGGTTGGCCAGAATGTTATTACGGGTTTCCTTGAAGACATCGAACGAGAGAGTGAGGTGGTTCTTCAACATATTCATTTCAAGTCCCAAGTTATACTTCTTGGCTTTCTCCCATGTCAAGTCGGGGTTACCAATCTTATTCTCCACAATCTTCAACGAAGTGATGGGCGAAGAGGATGGGCCGAAATAATAGCGGTTCAAAGCGGCATCGTCGGCTGAGCCATACGAAGAGGGAAGATAGAGGAAGCGGTCGCCGCCAATCTTGTCGTTACCCACTTCACCATATGTGGCTCTCAACTTCATAAACACCAACCAGTCGTTCTTGGGAAAGAACTTTTCTTCGCTCACCACCCAACCTACAGACACTGCGGGGAAGAAGCCGAATCGCTTGCCCTTGGCAAAGTTTTCGGTTCCGTTATAACCCATATTAAACTCTGCCAAATAGCGTGAATCGTATTCGTAGGTAACACGGCCTACCAAACCTTGATAAGCGTTAGGCACCCAAAACTGCAAAGAGGGAGCATAATACTTGCTTTGGTTGTAGAGCACCAAACCTGTTACATGGTTCTTGCCAAAGGTCTGATCATAATGGATACCGGCCTCCATATAGAGTTTACGGTTCTTGTTATACTCGGTACTGGTATCCCATATGGTTTCTTCCAATTGCGGAATATAATGTATCAACGAGGGATCGGCTGCGTCGGGACGAGCATAATAATAAGGGAAACCTTTGTAGAAATTCTTACGACTGTAATAATAGCTGTCGTAAGACACACTGGCATGCACCGCCAAACCTTTCAACAACACCCGTGAAAGGTCGTAATCCAGACGGAAGGTGGTGTTAAGGTTGTTCTTGCTGTCTTTCTTATAGCCATTGCTCAAGAGCTGTTGCCAAGGGTTGGCAGCTCCCAAACCGTCTTGTATATGCACAATTTTACCGTCTATCAATCCTGGAGAACTCAAAGGATTGGCAAACGATACGGCTGACCAGATACCACTATTACCCAAACCGGGTTGTGCCACATCTTCTATCTGGGCAGCCAACTGCAGGGTAGCGGTAAAGTCTTTGGTAATCTGAAAATCGAGATTGGAACGGAAGTTATAACGCGAATGATGAGCATTCACATCATGGTCTTTGTCTATCTTGGTATTTTTATAGATACCTTCTTGTGAGAAATAACCTGCCGAAATAAAATATTTCACGCGGTCGGTTCCTCCCGAAAGGTTAAGATTGTGCTGTGTACGCAACGATGAACCACGCAAGAAGTCGTCTACCCAGTTCATATTGGGGTGCATCACAGGATCGGTACCGTTACGATACAGCTCGATATCGGCATCGGAGAAACGAGGAGTATAAACCGCACCCGAGGTATAGGAGTCGTTAAGCTGTGCTTCATTATATAAGGTTGCATAGTCGGCACTATTGAGATACTTAGGCAAAGCCGTGGGTTGCTGTATCGCCACATTACCCGAATAGGTGAGGCTGGGCTTGCCAGTCTTACCCTTGCGTGTGGTTATCAGCACCACCCCATTAGCACCACGCACACCATAGATGGCCGTGGCAGAGGCATCTTTCAAGATACTCACCGACTCAATTTCGTTGGGGTCTACACCGTTAAAGTTCGGACGCTCCACTCCATCAATCATCACCAATGGAGCGGTATTGTCCGAAAACGTACTCACACCACGCACCAAGAGACTGGAGGCGTCTTCACCCGGAGCTCCACTACGCTGGGTGGCAATCAAACCGGGCATCTTACCCACCAGCATATTACTTACATTGGCTTGTGGAGTCTGCACCAAATCTTTCGTAGTAACGGTCGAGATAGCTGCGGTTACGCTGGCTTTCTTCTGTTTGCCATAACCCACGACCACCACTTCGTTAAGTTTTTGTGCCACTTCTTCTTTTAGCACCACCTTGAGGTTGTCTCCTTCGGCCGACATTTCTTGCGGAGCAAAGCCGATATAAGATATTTGTAGTTTGGCATTGGCTGCGACATCCAAAGCAAACTCACCGTCGATATTGGTCACAGTACCCACTGAACTACCCTTTTCTTTGACTGTAGCTCCCACAATAGGGTCGCCCAGATCGTCTACCACCACACCTTTGACACGCCGTTGATGCTTGCCTTGCTGCGTTGTCTGTCCCTTGCCATCATTCCCTGCCACCTTTTTTTCTTCCACAAGCTTGGTCAAGACTATGGTGTTGCGATTAAGGGTGTGATTGACATGCAGGGGTGCAAACACCTCTTTAAGCACAGTTGTCAACTCTTTTTGATGACACACAACCGTTACTTTCGTCTTTGGGTCCAGTACGTTGTTGCGATAAACAAAGGTATAACGCGTTTGGCGTTCCACCTCCTTCATCACGGTCTGCAATGTCTGATTATTGATATTGAGCGTAACCTTCGTGTTTTGTGCAAACAACGGTGCTGGCAACATCAACAAGACAATCAGCCGACAGGTGATGAAGAGCATTTTCATCCTTCTTCTACCAGTTAGTTTCATAATTGTTTAAGTTATTAGACCTCCTCCCTCCAAAGGAGATGAGAAAGTTTTGATGTTATAGATAATCAGTTTATGAGTTTATGAATTGATGAGTATAGGGCGTATAAGTATTCCCTCTTTCGGCCCCGTAGGCAGCTGTTGCTACAGCGAGGTAAAGCTATGGCTCGAGGTGGGTGTTGCCTTATAAGTTTTTTATCCTTATTTCATCCTGCCCTGCCTCATAGCTAAAGCCATATTGTATGCTCAACGAAGTGAGTACACTTTCCAGCGTTTCATGCCGGAACGAGCCTGTAAGCAAATCGCCCTTCAGCTTATCATCCATCAGTCGTATCTTCACGCCATAGCGTTGCTCGATCTGCCGCAGCACTTCTATGAGGGGTGCCGATTTAAAAGACAAGTAGCCTTCTTTCCAACCTGCATCCAAGAGGGCGTCGGCCTTGGCAAAACGCATTTGCCTATTGGTGGGCTGATAGATGGCTTTTTCGCCCGGCGACAGCTGATAAGCGGCATCTCCATCGCCCACATTGAGCTTAACCTTACCCGTAAACAAGGCCGTCTCTACCCTATTAGATAAGGAACGCACATTAAAGGTGGTACCCAACACTTCTATCTCCATGCCTTGCACCATCACCTTAAAGGGGCATTGCGGGTCTTTTGCCACATCAAAGAAGGCTTCACCACGCACCAAGTTAACCTCACGATGCTTACCTGCCACCACGGCATACTGTAAGAGCGAACCACTATTGAGGCGTACCCTACTGCCGTCGGGCAATCGCAAAGTTACCTGATTGCCTGCCGCTGCAGCCACTTCAGTCATGGCATACTGTTGCAGATGAACCGAAAAGTACCAATAAGCCAAGGTCACAGAAACAAACAACATCACTATGGCTGCGGCATAACGCCACAAACGCCAGCCCTCGCCGGGTTGTATCTGCTCCTCAAAAAACGCTCGTTGCCGGTCTTTCACGGTCTCTTCCATCGCCTCCTCTGCACCAAACGCATGATGTTGCTGCATCAAAGCCCATAACTCATCGTCAGAGGTTGCTCCTACCTCTTGCATAAAAGATGCTATCTCCTCAGAAGAAAGCTTATCTTCTACATACTTCGCATATAATTCTTTAATATTCTTAGACATATATCGCCTTTATAACACACAATACGAGAGTTTTTAATAATAGTACTATGATATAAACAAATATTAACCTATGAATTGATGCTCTTATGGGTTACAAGTTTATCGGTCTATACTTGAAAAGATACGACTCCTCCGGCAGGTCCGACTCGTCCTCCCACCCCAACTCTACCTACCACGCATCCACTATCCCTACCCCACAAAAAGCAAGAGGAGGAAGCTGGACGGTCATATCCTATAAGAAGGGAGAACCGAAGAATTGCCCAATAAGAAGTCGGCTTTTTATTCACGATGAAGAGCTGTCGCAGGCACCCATGACAAGAGCGGGTGCAAATACGGAAGTTTTAGTAACACTTGATTATCAACAAGTTACAAGAACACAACATTCTATCGGTTTTCAAAAGCATGATTTTGAACCAGCAAAAGCTATGCTTTCGTCTTGTAAATGCTATGCTTTGAGAATGTGAAAGCATAGCGTTGAGAAGCTCAAACCTATGCTTTGACAAAAAATAATGAGATGAAGTGGTGAATTACCGCAAAAGATACTCACTTTTTATTGCATTTACTCATTATGAATATCTCTGATTTCTCCAGAACGAAAAACCAGATTGTCAACATTCATTACCACAATCGTAAAAATTGCCCAAAAGAAGTTGTTTTCAGAACACCATGGCTGTGTCCTAAAAAAGGGTGTAACTTCTTTTCTTATCTTTGTAATAAAAAAACAAACAAAAAGAATGCGACTTACAGATTTTTAAAACACTATAAAAAAATGAGGGTGTGTCAAAATACAATTGTCATTAGAAAATCTTATCGTAATGGACATTTGGTAGGCTGAAAAAGCTCCAAATGTTCGTAATGGACAAATGGTAGGCTGGCAATCACCGCAAAAATACATTTGCAAACCACGACGGTGACCGTTCTTTTTAACATTTGAGCTACCACAGAATACACATGTTTTTTATTCATAGGTTTTCAAATGGTACAAAGGTAATAAATAATGGACATTTGGAGCTTTTCAGCGTACCAAATGTCCATTACGCCTTAATTGGTGGCTATAATGTACCAATGGTAGCTTTTATAAAACCTATCAAACGAAAAGAGTCTTCTCCACTGACAAATGACAGTGGAGAAGACTCTTTTGATTGGAGTTTCAATAAATTGCGATTAACTTGTTGGCGACCAACACACTGGTTCGCCTCTACAACTCATTCACTTCGCCAACTTACTAACTCATCAACTGCCTTCCCTGAAAAGGGAGGGCGGCTGGTTTATTTATTCTTCGTTAGCTCCTTCGCCTGCAAAATCCAAGACGGTTTTGCGGTTGGCTTGCATACGGTCGTGTTCTTCTTTGGAACCTACGATGAGTTTCTCGAAGTAGCGAAGACCGGTACCGGCAGGAATCAAGTGACCGCAGATAACGTTCTCTTTCATACCTTCCAAGCGGTCTACCTTTCCACGGATAGCTGCTTCGTTGAGTACCTTGGTGGTTTCCTGGAACGATGCAGCACTCATGAAACTCTTGGTCTGCAATGCTGCACGAGTGATACCTTGCAAAATCTGTGTAGAGGTTGCAGGAACAGCATCACGCACCTGAACAAGTCTTAAGTCGCGACGCTTGAGCGAAGAGTTTTCATCGCGGAGCTTGCGAGCTGTTACAATCTGTCCGGCCTTCATGTTATCGCTGTCGCCAGCATCAACAACCACCTTCTTACCCCAGATACGGTCGTTCTCTTCGATGAAGTCGAGCTTATCAACCATCTCTTGTTCGAGGAAAGTTGTATCGCCAGGTTCATTGATCAAGACCTTACGCATCATCTGACGAACAATGATTTCGAAGTGTTTGTCATTGATTTTCACACCCTGCAGGCGGTAAACGTCTTGCACCTCGTTCACGATATACTCTTGAACAGCGGTGGGACCCTTAATGGCAAGGATGTCGTTAGGAGTGATAACACCATCAGAAAGCGGTGTACCGGCACGTACAGCATCGTGTTCTTGCACAAGAATCTGCTTAGAAAGACTTACCAAATATTTTCTTTGGTCGCCTGTCTTCGATGTAACGATGATTTCGCGGTTACCACGTTTAACCTTACCCATAGTTACCTCACCATCGATTTCTGAAACAACAGCAGGGTTAGAGGGGTTACGAGCCTCGAACAATTCGGTTACACGAGGAAGACCACCGGTGATGTCACCGGCACCTCCCAAGGCACGAGGAATCTTAACGAGAGCTGTACCTGTTTTAATCTTAGCACCATCTTCCACTACAACGTGTCCACCTACGGGGAAGTTGTAAGTACCCAAGACTTCACCCTTAGGACCTACGACATCACAGGTAGGCACCTTAGAACGGTCTTTAGAGTCGGTGATAATCTTTTCGGTAAGACCTGTTGTTTCGTCGGTTTCTGAACGGAAGGTAACACCTTGTATCACATCGTGGAACTTCAACGTACCTTCGTATTCTGATACGATAACGGCGTTGAAGGGGTCCCACTTAGCAATCAATGTACCCTTCTTCACTACATCACCATGCTTGTTGTAGAGCGATGCACCATAAGGTACGTTGAGTGTTGAAAGGACGATATTGGTATTAGGGTCGATGAAACGAATTTCAGCCAAACGGCTCACAACTTTCTCGCAATTAACATCGCCATTGTCGCTGTCTTCTACGAAAGGTACAGTACGCAATTCATCAAACTCGATCTTAGAATCATTCTTAGCTACCACTGAAGCGTTGGCTGCGGCATTACCCGCCACACCACCGGCGTGGAATGTACGAAGAGTAAGCTGTGTACCGGGTTCACCGATAGCTTGTGCTGCGATGACACCAACAGCCTCACCCATTTGTACCATTCTACTGGTAGCCAAGTTGCGGCCGTAACACTTCATACAAACACCATGCTTGCTTTCGCAGGTAAGTACCGAACGAATTTCGACCATTTCAATGGGCGAATCGTTGATAGCCTTAGCAATGGGTTCGGTGATTTCTTCGCCTGCTCCAACAAGGAGTTCACCTGTTGTGGGGTGAATGATATCGTGTACAGATACACGACCGAGGATACGTTCGTACAAGGTTGAGATAATCTCGTCGCCTGCCTTCAACGCCGTGCATTGCAAACCACGGAGTGTACCGCAATCTTCTTCGTTGATGATTACATCGTGAGAAACGTCAACCAAACGACGAGTAAGATAACCCGCGTCGGCAGTTTTCATAGCGGTATCGGCAAGACCCTTACGAGCACCGTGAGAAGAGATAAAGTACTCCAACACCGACATACCTTCCTTAAAGTTAGAAAGGATGGGGTTTTCAATAATCTGCTGTCCTTCTGCACCAGCCTTTTGAGGTTTAGCCATCAAACCACGCATACCTGAAAGCTGCTTAATCTGGTCTTTAGAACCACGGGCTCCGGAGTCGAGCATCATAAACACGGCATTGAAACCTTGGTCTGCTTCGGTCATCTGCTTCATCAAGACGTTGCCCAAGTCGTTGTTAACGTGTGTCCAGGTGTCGATAACCTGATTGTAACGCTCGGTATCGGTGATGAAACCCATGTTATAGTTTTCTGTAATCTGGCGAATTTCTTCGTGTCCCTTGGCAACGATACCTTCTTTCTCCTTAGGAATGATAATATCGTCGAGGTTGAACGAAAGACCAGCCACATAAGCCATGCGATAACCCAAGTTCTTGATACCATCCAAAAACTCGCTCGCACGAGCCATACCCACAGCTTTGATTACATCAGAGATGATATCGCGGAGGGTTTTCTTTGAAATAATTTCGTTGAAGAAACCCACTTCCTCGGGAATAATCTCATTGACGATAACACGTCCAACAGATGTTTCCACAATGCGGTTCTGCATAACACCATCAACAACATCCTTCACCAACACCTTCACAGGAGCGTGCAAGTCGCAGCGTCCTTCGTTGTGAGCGATGATTGCTTCTTCAGGACCATAGAATGACAAGCCTGTACCCTTAGCACCGGGACGAATCTTGGTAATATAATAGAGTCCGAGTACCATATCCTGAGAAGGCACAGTGATAGGAGCACCATTCGCGGGATTCAAGATATTGTGGCTTTGAAGCATCAAAATCTGTGCTTCAAGAATAGCTTCATTACTCAATGGGAGGTGAACAGCCATCTGGTCGCCGTCGAAGTCGGCGTTGAACGCAGTACATGCCAATGGATGCAACTGGATTGCCTTGCCTTCAATCAACTTAGGTTGGAATGCCTGAATACCCAAACGGTGAAGTGTAGGTGCACGGTTCAAGAGAACAGGATGCCCCTTCATCACATTTTCCAAGATGTCCCAGATAACGGGTTCGCGACGATCAACAATCTTCTTGGCACTCTTAACGGTCTTAACAATGCCGCGTTCAATCAACTTACGAATGATGAATGGCTTGTAAAGCTCGGCTGCCATCAACTTAGGAAGACCGCACTCGCCCATCTTCAACTCGGGACCTACAACGATAACCGAACGAGCTGAATAGTCGACACGCTTACCCAAGAGGTTTTGACGGAAACGACCGGCCTTACCCTTCAAT
>JALEWR010000087.1 GCA_022783515.1 Prevotella sp. | reverse complement strand
CCCATTAAAGTGGCACGCGAGCTGGGTTCAGAACGTCGTGAGACAGTTCGGTCTCTATCTATCGTGGGCGTTGGAGTTTTGCGTGGTGCCGTCACTAGTACGAGAGGACCGTGATGGACAGACCTCCGGTTTACCAGTTGTCCCGCCAGGGGCACCGCTGGGTATCTGAGTCTGGATCGGATAAGCGCTGAAAGCATCTAAGTGCGAAGCCGGCCACAAGATTAGAACTCCTTTGAGGGTCGTTGCAGACGACGACGTTGATAGGGTGCAGGTGTAAAGGCAGCGATGTCAAAGCCGAGCACTACTAATTGCCCGAAACTTTCATCGGGTGTATTTTTTGTTTTTATGTAATTTTGGTCTTGTTTGTTGCCAATGTCAAGCCCCTTAATGAGGTGGCTATGGCGGTGGTGTCCCACCTCTTCCCATTCCGAACAGAGAAGTTAAGCCCACTTGCGCCGATGGTACTGCAATGCAATGCGGGAGAGTAGGTAGCTGCCTTTTTTTCATTACGAGAGCCTTCAGGAAGTAATTCCTGGAGGCTTTTTTGTGTTTTGTGTTTTGGAGGTGGGAGGGGATATGGGATAGAGAGGTGGCTGTGGTGGCTGTGGTAGGTGTGGTAGATTCTTTAGGTGTGGTAGGGACTTATATACCTTATTATAATTTTCCTCGTACCTTCTTATTTTCTCCTTTTTATATTATCTTTGTGGTATGAATAAATTAGTGAGGGCTTTTTATCGCTGTTGCCGAATACCACGTTCTATAGGCTTTGGGGTGCAATCGCCCTTTGCTTACGATTTTGTGACGAAGATTGTGCATGACAAGGCGATATATCTTGCGTATGGCAAATTGTTAGGGAAGTATCCTACAGCCAAAGAGGTGGAGGTGAAATTGCGGCAGTTGTTATGGCGAGTGTGTCATTGGCGGCAGCCTTCCTCCGTTGTTGTGGCTTTAGATGATGCTGAAGCATATGCTGCTTATTGCCAAGAGGCCATTCCTACGGCAAAGGTGGTAGTTTGTTGCGGCGTGGATGCCTGTGAGGACACTGCCACTCCCGACCTCTTAGTTCTTTCTGCATCGGTTGATGCTTATAACCAATACGACCGCTTTGCCGCTCACGCCACACCCTCATCCGTTCTCTTTGTTTTAGGTATTCATGCCACCCCTACATCCCTTGCTTGTTGGAAACGTATGGTTGCTGATGACCGTTCGCGTGTAAGTTTCGACTTCTTGGAAGGCGGTGTCATCTTTTTTGATAAGAAGTATCATAAGGCACACTATAACATTCATTTATAAAGACACATATGAAGGTATATACCCGAACAGGCGATGAAGGTACCACATCGCTCGCCAATGGCATGCGTGTGAGTAAGGCTGACGCTCGTGTATCAGCCGTCGGAGCATTAGACGAATTGAATGCTCATATTGGTATGCTGGTTTCGATGCTGACCGATGAACCGGATATCTGTTTACTCGAAACCATCCAACACCGATTGTTTACCATTGGCGGGATAATTGCCTATCTGCCCGGTCTCCCTCCTGCTTCTCTGCAAGATGAACTGTCGGCTGACGACATCACACTTCTCGAACAAGCAATCGATCAAATCGCTGTCATCCTTCCCCCACAGACCGCTTTTATATTGCCTTCAGGATGCCCTGAAGCCTGTCAGGCACATATCTGTCGCACCGTTTGTCGACGAGCAGAACGCTCCCTTGTTGCCCTCTTGAATAATAGTGAAATCGAACGCTTGCCCTTACTATTTCTCAACCGTTTGTCCGATTATCTCTTTGTCTTGGCACGAAAATGTAATTTTTGTAAGGATATAGCTGAAAAAAAATGGCAAAAACATTGCAAATGACGTAAAAAGTATTATTTTTGCAACTATAATAGTAGAATTTAAAACCTATAAAACTATGTATTGGACTTTAGAATTGGCATCTAAATTAGAAGATGCACCATGGCCGGCAACTAAGGAAGAGCTTATCGACTATGCCATGCGTTCGGGAGCTCCCTTGGAAGTGTTGGAGAATTTGCAAGAGATAGAGGACGAAGGAGACGTGTACGAAAGTATAGAAGACATTTGGCCCGACTATCCCACGAAGGAAGATTTCCTTTTCAACGAAGACGAGTATTAACAAAATATCTACAAAAGGTTACTCTTAATAATTGAGAGTAGCCTTTTTGTTGTTTTGTGAATATTTCAAGAAAGGCGAAGTTGGAGAATACTCTGGGGAGATTGTGGCGTAGCCAGTTGGTGCCTGTCGCAAGAAGAAGTGGGTAGCAGAAACTATGATGAAGTGTTTTATAATGTAGATTGTGTTTGACAACTGCTTTTGTCAAGGAAAATTCAAACATTACGCTTCCCGTTTATTTATAGAGTAAAACAGATTATAATGAATGGAAATAATGACAGCAACTATTGATTTTTTTAAGGAACATGCCCTGTATGTGTTTCTTTTCGCAGGCGTTTGTATAATGTTGTATCGTTATTATGGTGAAAAGAAACAGTTGAGTTGTGAGCCGGTTAAAGAGGACATGGGTGAGTTTGAATTTAATTTCAAATTAGTGATTATTGAAGCATTGCTTGACCAATCACCCAGCTTTCAAGCGGTAGTCGATGAATTGAGAAAGAGGTACGATGAGTGGTATGACCAAGATTATGACGAAGACCGATACAATCTTTATACAGAAGAAGCGTATGGTCTGTTGGAAAAGGTTGTGCTGACCCGCGAAGATTTGGCCAAGGTTGAATTGCTTTGTTTTGACGGAGGTTTGGATGTTTACGAGTTGATCGATCCATATTGGGATGGGGAAGACGGGCGTTTTGACGTACATAGCATCAGTGGAATAGACCGATTGCCCAATTTAAAGGAAGTGAATTACATTTCTATCATTGATGAACATCTTTTATACGAAATCAAGAAGCGGGGAATTAAGGTAAGCTAAACAATTAAATGAAGCCGGATGAGCAAAGTTCAGGCTTGCTTGAGCTTTACCATGACTAAAAACGCACTTCCTGAAAAGGGGAAAGAGGGTTTTTTGTACAATAAATTGTGATGTGGAGCGTTATCTATTTTGTGATTAAACGTTTAACAAATATATTGTTTTTGCTTTTGCTATGCTCTTTAAAGGCACTGGCTCAGTATGATGTGCAGCAAAGCCATTACTTCTTTCTCGAACCTTCGTTCAATGCGGCGGCAGTGGGAAAGGAGGCTAAGCTTAACATCACGGGCGATTATGCTCATCAGTTGGCAGGCTTTGAAAACAATCCTCGCACCATGTATGTCGCTGCCGACATGCCCTTTTATGCCGTGAAAAGTTATCATGGCGTAGGTTTACAACTGATGAACGACAAAATAGGACTCTTTAAGCACCAGCGTCTTGCTGCACAATATGCTTATAAGCATAAGTTGTTGGGCGGAACCTTGTCGTGGGGTGTGCAACTGGGTTTATTGTTTGAAGGTTTTGATGGCAGTAAGCTCGACTTGGAACAGAGCAACGACCCTGCTTTTCCCACTTCTGACGTAAACGGACATGGACTGGACATTGGAGCCGGAATTTATTATATGCGAGGCCGATGGTATCTAGGACTGTCTGCCCAACACCTCAATGCACCTCTTATTAATTGGGACGACCGCAACGAGTTGCAGATAGATAGAACGTATTATTTGACCTCCGGATGCAATATTAAGCTAAGAAATCCGTTTTTAACGATACAGCCATCGCTCCTCGTGCGTACCGACGGTACAGCCTATCGGGCAGATATTACAGGCCGACTGGTATACCGGCACGACAATAAGCTGTTGTATGGAGGCTTGGGGTATAGCCCCACCAATTCGGTTACGGCATACATTGGCGGTAAGTTTCGAGGCATCATGCTGGGCTATAGTTACGAAGCATATACCAATGGCATGAGCTTGGGCAATGGTAGTCATGAGCTGTTTGTGGGTTATCAGACCGACATCAACTTGGTAAAGAAAGGAAAAAACAAACATAAGAGTGTGCGTATTTTGTAGAGGGTGCCGCCCTTATTGGCAAGAACCGCACAATAGAGAAGCGAAAAGACGATATGAGAAAAAGCATGAGGATATGCTGCCTGATGGCGAGTGCCATCTTACTGGTTGGTTGCTTGGGTAGCAAACAAATGTCTACCGCCGGACGTGGCGGCGAAGTGGTGGGTGTAGGCTCCGGACGCGGTTTTTCCGAACCGGCACCTTACGGAATGACCCGTGTGGAACGTGGTTATCTACGCATGGGTATCGAGAAAGACGATAGCCTTTGGGGTAAGAACACGCCTGTAAAAGATATTTCGGTAGACGGCTTTTGGATGGACGAAACCGAAGTGACCAATTCTGAATATAAGCAGTTTGTATATTGGGTACGCGATAGTATTTTGCGTACACGCTTGGCAGACCCCGCATATGGTGGCGACGAAACCTATATGATTACCGAGGATAAAGATGGTAACCCCATTACCCCTCGTGTCAACTGGAAGAAGCCCCTGCCCAAGAAACCCAATGAAGATGAGCAGAGAGCCATCGAGAGTATGTATGTTACCAATCCCGTAACCGGCGAGAAACTATTGGATTATCGTCAGCTCAATTATCGTTACGAAATTTACGATTATACCACAGCCGCTTTGCGTCGCAACCGTTTGCGTCCGCAAGAACGTCATCTCAATACCGATATGGTGGTGGATATGAACGAAGAGGTGATGATTTCTAAAGATACAGCCTATGTAGACGACAGCGGTAATATCATTGTGGAAAGCATCAACCGCCCCTTGAGTGGAGCTTGGGACTTTTTGAACACCTACATCGTTAATGTATATCCCGACACCACTGCCTGGGTAAACGATTTTACCAATTCTGACAACGAGGTATATCTCCGCAGCTATTTCAGTAATCCCGCTTATAACGACTATCCCGTGGTGGGTGTGACGTGGGAACAAGCCAATGCCTTCTGTGCATGGCGAACCGACTATCTGCTGAAAGGTCTTGGCGGTGAGGCACGCTATGTACAACGCTATCGCCTTCCCACCGAAGCCGAATGGGAATATGCCGCTCGTGGAAAAGACGGCACCGAATTTCCCTGGAACAATCAGGACGTGAAGAATGGTGATGGATGTTTCTATGCCAACTTCAAACCCGACAGAGGAAACTACACCAAGGACGGTAACTTGATAACAAGTAGGGTGGGCAGTTATTCATCCAATTCCAACGGTTTGTATGATATGGCAGGTAATATTGCCGAATGGACAAGTACGGTATATACAGAGTCGGGAGTGGATGCGATGAACGACTTGAATCCCCAACTCGACTATAAAGCTGCACAAGAAGACCCTTATCGCCTAAAGAAAAAGAGCGTGAGAGGCGGGTCGTGGAAAGACCCCGAGTCGTATATCCGCAGTGCTTGGCGTACATGGGAATATCAAAATCAGCCTCGTTCTTATATCGGCTTCCGCTGTGTTAGAAGTTTGGCGACGACTGCAACCGTTAAACAAAAGAAAGGAAAGAAATAATGACACAATACAGTAAAATCAACATCGTCTATCGTCTGCAAAAATGGATGGATAGCGTTCCCGGACAAACCTTTCTCAACTATGCTTATAGTTGGGGTGCGGCAGTTGTTATTCTTGGAACCTTGTTTAAGCTGACCCACCTTCCCGGAGCCAATCTCATGTTGCTCATCGGTATGGGTACCGAGGTTGTTGTGTTCTTCCTCTCTGCGTTCGATCGTCCTTTCGATAAGACAGCCGATGGTTTGGATATTCCTACACATGTAACCGAAGAATATCTCGAGGGCGAGGCTATGCCGCAACCCCGGTCCGGTGCTTTTGCACAAACAGCGGTTGCAAGTAAGGTGGCAGCCAATGCACAACAAGTTGCGGAAGGCTCTTCTTTATCAGCGTCACAACCCGCAGTGGCTGTTCATCCCATGATGGCTGCAGGACAAGGAGTTGATGCAGCAGCCACACCTGAGGTGGCAGAGGCAACGGCTAAGTATATTGACGAGTTGACCAAGCTCACCGAAGTGTTGCAAAAGGTAAGCGAGCAAAGCACTCGTCTGACACGCGACAGCGAAGAAATGGAAAATCTCAACCGCACACTCACAGGCATTTGTAAGGTCTACGAAATGCAGTTGAAGGGTGCAAGTCAGCAGATTGGCACTATCGATCAAATCAACGAACAAAGTAAGAGAATGGCTCAGCAGATAGAACAGCTCAACGGCATCTATACGCGTATGATTGAAGCCATGACGGTGAATATGCGAAACGTCAATAATCCCTAAGCATGGCAATAAAGAAAAGACCGGCATCACCACGCCAAAAAATGATCAACCTGATGTACGTCGTACTGATGGCGATGCTTGCCCTCAACGTTTCTTCGGAAGTGTTGGAAGGCTTTGGCCTGGTAGAAGATAGCCTTCGCCGCACCACGGCAGGCACATCACAAAAGAACGAGTCGCTCTATCATCACTTTGCCGAGCAGATGAAAACCAACCCCGAGAAAGTGAAGGCTTGGTTTGAAAAGGCAACTGAGGTAAAGGAGTCCAGCGATTCACTCTACAATTTGTTACAGACCTTGAAAGAACGCATCGTGAAAGAAGCCGATGGCGAAGAGGCAGACATCAATCATATTGTCAACAAAGAAAATCTTGATGCGGCAGGACAGATAATGCTCGCACCCGGCAGTGGGCAAGGAAAAAAATTGTTCCAGACGATTACCGCCTATCGTGAGCGTATTCTAACGATGCTCACCGACGAGCGACAGAAAAAGATTATCGCCGAAAACCTGTCTACCGCCATCCCCAAGAATACGCGTTCTATCGGTAAGAATTGGCAGGAATACATGTTTGAGAATATGCCTGTCTCGGCTGCTGTAACACTTCTCACCAAGCTACAGAGCGATGTACGTTATGCCGAAGGCGAGGTCTTGTATTCGTTGGCGAATAACATCGATGTGAAGGATATTCGTGTGAACAAGCTCGATGCCTTTGTCATTCCCGAGAAAACCACGCTTTATCCTGGCGAAACATTTTCGGCCAATATTGTGATGGCAGCTATCGACAGTACACAGCAACCCGAAGTATTTGTCAATGGCAGTAAGGTGCAGTTGCGTGGTGGCAAGTATTCGTTTACTGCCGGCAGCATAGGCGAACACTCTTTTAGCGGTTATCTCACTATGCGTAATGGTTCGGGCGATTTGATTCGTCGTAATTTCACACAGAAATACGAAGTGGTGTCTGTTCCTACCTCTGCCACAGTGGCAGCCGACCTGATGAATGTGCTGTATGCCGGCTATTCCAACCCTGTGAGTGTGAGCGTGTCGGGTATTCCTCAAAATGCCATTCAGTTGTCTATGACGGGAGGTAGCCTTACTGCCAAGGGCAACGGTCGTTATGTGGCAGTACCGGCAACAGTGGGTAAGGATGTAACTTTCAATGTTACCGCTAACGACAAGGGTAAGACACGTTCTTTAGGACAAATCTCTTTCCGAGTGCGTAAGTTGCCCGATCCTATGGCTTATATCGCTGTTGGTGGCGACCGCTTTAAAGGTGGTGGTTTGGCAAAGGCTTCGCTCATGGGAGCAACAGGCATCCATGCTGCGATAGACGATGGTATCTTGGACATACAGTTCAAGGTGGTGAGCTTTGAAACGGTCTTCTTCGATAATATGGGTAATGCCATCCCGATGGCATCGGCCGGCAGTCAATTTTCAGACAGGCAGCGGGAAGCCTTCCGTTCTTTGTCGCGTAGCAAACGATTCTATATTACCAATGTGACAGCTGTTGGTCCCGATGGGCTTACCCGCAAGCTCGCAGCGTCTACAGAGGTGATTGTAAAGTAAGAAATTAGGTGTTGAAACCCAAGACTATCTCGGCTATCTCCGGAATGTTCTAAGTCTCCGGATAAATCCCGGCTCTCTTGGCTCCTTTATAAAAAAAACAATATACATGATGAGAAATCTATTATTCATATTGCTGTTATGGTTGGGTGTACAAGCGGTTAATGCCCAACCGCCCGCACGCCGACAAGCTCAACAGCAGGCCCAACGCTCTAATAAAGACAATGTGTCTGCGAGGGCTCGCATCTCTTTCCCCGTTCAACAACAGATGAGTGAGGATGTGGTGTGGCGTCGCGATGTTTATCGTGAACTCGATTTGAAGCAAGATGCGAATGCCGGCTTGTATTATCCTGTTGAACCTGTGGGTTCGCAGATGAATCTTTTTACCTATATCTTCAAGTTGATGATGACAGGTAACATCCGTGTGTACGAGTATCGCTTGGATGGTAACGAGAGTTTTGAGGATTCGGCTCGTGTCAAGCCTATGGACTTCCTTAAAAACTATAACATCTATTACGAGCGAGTAGATGGCCGAGTGCGTATCGATAATAGTGATATCCCTTCGCGTGAGGTTACCGCTTATTATATTAAGGAGAGTGCATACTACGACCAGAACACTGCCACCTTCCGTACAAAAGTGTTGGCTCTTTGTCCTATCATGAAGCGGCAGGACGACTTTGGCGATGCGGCAACACCTTATCCGCTCTTTTGGGTGAAATATGACGATATTGCTCCCTTCCTCTCTAAGCAAACGATCATGACGAGCAATCTCAACAATGCTGCCACCATGAGCGTGGAAGACTTCTTCACTCGCAATCAATACAAGGGCAAGATTTATAAAACAGCCAATATGTTGGGACTCACCTTGTCGCAATATTGCCACACCGACTCGGCTTTGACCAAAGAACAGCAACGTATCGAAAACGAAATTCGTGCTTTTGAAAAAGGTATGTGGGGCAATCAGGCTCGTAAAGATTCGCTCGACAGTATTGCTAAGCAAGACCCCAAACAAGCGAAGAAGGTACAGAAGGCAGCTAAAACCAACCGCAGAGCGACAACCTCTGTGCGTACACGTCGTACAAAAGAAAGTTCTGGAAGCTCTTCTTCGGCTACACCGCGAGTAACCGTGAGAAGAGAAAGAAGATAAATTAATGAAACAAATCAGACTGAGTTGCCGGATAGGTTGGCCTGAATTCTCCGGCAGGTCAGACTGTTTTGGTCTGTCAATTGGTCTGATTTGCTCGATGAATCTTATGATTCCGGTCTTTCAAGAACATTTAGTTAATCATCATTTTCATTCATCCTAAAACTAACGTTCTATGAAAAAGAGCCTATGGGCAGCTTGTATGTTGCTCCTTTTATCTGTAAGTGTCGCCCATGCCCAAATGAAGTTTGGTGTGAAGGCCGGTGCCAACCTTACCGATCTCAAACTGAATGGTGATTTGTTGAAGGTGGAAAATCGCTTTGGCTACCATGTTGGTCCTACGATGTTGATTGATTTCCCCTTTGTCGGTTGGGGAATAGATGCCTCTGTATTGTACGATTATCGTGAGATGCGTTTGCAAGAGGGCGGTACGACATCAGAACAGGACGTTAAGCACCGGCAAGTAGTGTTGCCCGTCAACTTGCGTTATAGCTTTGGATTGAGTTCGGTGGCAAGTGCTTTTTTATTTGCCGGACCACAGTTCAATTATAGCGTAGGAAAGTTGGATAAGACACTCTTTTCTTCCTCTACATGGAATATCAACCGTTCTACACTGAGCGTTAATGTCGGAGTGGGTTTCTTGTTGCTCAAACATTTGCAGGCCACGGTCAACTATCATATTGCTTGCGGAAAAACAAGCGAGTTCAAGCTGACTGATGTAGCCAAGACTTACAATGCAAGGAACAATGCCTGGCAAGTGGGTTTGGCTTATTATTTCTGAAAAGGAATTTCTTTAATCGTACCTTTCCTTTAGAATAGCACATCCCGGGGCGAGTTTATAATAAGCAACGACACACACAACGATTCACGACTTTTTCTGTTAAGAATTTTCTGTTGTGATAATTTGTGTATGTCGTTGCTTAAAAAGTGTTTTATGGGTAGTTGCTTACTTTTCTGTGAGTTTTGCCATCGCGACTGCGATGTCTGCGTCCTCTTTCCACTCTGTTTGGGGTAAAGGCTCTCGCAGAAGTCGCAGATGACGCAGAAATTTTATGGTCAGGATTTATTATGCAAACATCGCAGTCGCGATGCCAAGATTACGCAGAAGATGTTGCCGTATAATAATGGAAGACTTGTTGTGATAATTTGTGTATGTCGTTGCTTAAAAAGTGTTTTATGGGTAGTTGCTTACTATTTCGATTTTGTCCAAATGGAAGTACGGCCCAACAATGATACGCCCAGGAAGCCTCTCACCTTGAGCGAACCGTCGCTTTGGCGTGTAATCTTGCAGCTGTATGTATTGCCCGACTCGGGATCGTAGATGCTGCCTTTCTCCCATGTTTTTTTGTTGTCGTACACCAGTCCTGTGAGTATTTTCTTGCCCACCAGCGGCTTCGACTGTTCGGCTTTGTTGGGGTTCTTTGAGTCGGTGGCCCCATTTCTGGCAGTCCAGATAAGTGTACCCGTATATTGGTTGCCTTCTTTTGCTATTTTTACTTTGCCTCGTCCGTTTTCTGTGAGATAAGTACCCAGAATGCTGTTGGCATCCTGTGCCGATGCTTTGATAAAACTTGTGCCTGTAAGTAAGGCTACCGTCAGAATAAAACCTAAAAATTTCATGTTCTTGTTTGTTTTGATAATATGAGATATTTACTGTAAAGTATTGCCTTTAACCGGTGGGTTATACCCATCTTGAAGGCGGTGCAAAGTTACGCTATTTATTTGGTATTCCCGAAGAGTTGCACAAAAACTTGCCATGTGTGCTTATAGGTTTTCTCTATCAGATAATAGATATATCTTATGATATAGATTATACTTTTATTCATAAGAAAATGTTATCTTTGGGAAAAATATTTCATATAGAGCATCTCACATGAGTATTTTGCAGGTAAAGGCTATGGGGATGCTTGACAGACATGTTGAACCACATTAAGCAGAAAGGAACAGAAATGGAAGCATCCCAAAAAACAGATATAGGTTTGATAGGTCTTGCCGTGATGGGCGAGAACCTGGCTTTGAATATGGCCAATCATGGCTGGCATGTGTCGGTTTATAATCGCACCGTGCCGGGTGTTGAAGAAGGAGTGGTGGAACGTTTTGTAGCTGGTCGTGCAGCAGGTAAAACCTTGTATGGCTATACTGACATGAAAGCATTTGTCGACTCGATTGCCCAACCTCGTAAAATTATGATGATGGTGCGTGCAGGCAAACCCGTTGACGAACTGATGGAACAACTTTTCCCCTTGCTTTCGCCCGGCGACATCTTGATAGATGGCGGCAACTCCAACTTTGAAGATACCAATCGTCGTGTGGCTTTGGCAGAAAGTCGTGGGTTCTTATTTGTGGGCAGTGGCGTTTCTGGCGGTGAAGAAGGTGCGTTGAATGGAGCGTCTATCATGCCTGGCGGCTCAAAGGCTGCTTGGGAAAGCGTGAAACCGGTTTTGCAAAGTATTGCCGCTCGCACCGAGGACGGTAGTGTTTGTTGTGATTGGGTGGGTCCGCAAGGCTCGGGTCATTTTGTAAAGATGATACATAACGGTATCGAGTATGGCGACATGCAGCTCATTGCCGAGGCCTATTGGGTGATGAAACATTTGGGAGGCATGACCAATGAGGAGATGTCAGACGTTTTTTCTCGATGGAATGGGGGAAAATTGAAGAGTTATCTCATTGAGATTACAGCAGAAATATTAAAACACAAAGACAGCGAAGGACGCTATCTCATCGATGTTATCTTAGATGCCGCAGGCCAGAAAGGCACAGGAAAATGGTCGGTTATCAACGCCATGGAACTGGGAATGCCTCTTGGACTCATCGCTACGGCAGTGTTTGAGCGTAGCTTGTCTTCGCAAAAAGAGCTTCGTGTGTTGGCCTCTCGTCGTTTCGCTTTACCCACCGATGGCCTGACAATCAACCGTGAAGTGTTGTTACAACAAGTCTTTGCGGCTCTCTATGCATCTAAGTTGGTGAGCTATGCCCAAGGTTTTGCCGTATTGCAAGCCGCTTCCGACAAGTTTGGTTGGCAACTCAATATGGCATCTATCGCTCGTATGTGGCGTGGAGGATGTATCATTCGCAGTGCTTTCCTCAACGATATTGCGGCAGCCTTTGAAACGAGCGAACAGCCCGAGCATCTGCTCTTGGCACCTTATTTTGAGAATGAGATTCGCCGGTTGATTGCCGATTGGAAACAATTGGTGGCAACGGCTGTGGTAGAAGGCCTTCCCATTCCCGCCTTTTCATCGGCTCTCAACTATTTCCACTCCTTGATTTCTGCCGACTTGCCTGCCAATATGGTACAAGCCCAACGCGATTATTTCGGTGCTCATACCTTTGAGCGTAAGGATGCACCACGCGGTGAGCATTTCCACGAAAATTGGACCGGACATGGCGGCGATACCAAGTCGGGAACGTATAATGTATAAAACTTCTCCCTACCTCTCCCAAGGAGGGGGAAGACCCGAAACTTTAATTACCTAACTTTTATTTTTGCCCCTCCTTGGGTGGGGCGAGGGAGGTTCTATGAAACAGTTTGCAATGATTATATTTGGAGCGTCGGGCGATTTGACCAAGCGAAAGCTGATGCCGGCTCTCTACTCGCTCTATAAAGCCAATAGGTTGAAAGGCGATTTTTCTGTCCTTGGTGTGTCGCGTACCGACTATAACGACGAGACATACCGTAGTTATATATCAGAAGAGTTGCATCGCTTTGTCAAAGCAGAAGAGCAAGACGAGGCACTGATGCAGAGTTTTGTTTCGCATGTTTTCTATTTGGCCATGGACCCGGCCGAAGAAGAAGGTTATCCACGCTTGCGTAGCCGACTCCAAGAGTTGACCCACAGCGATAACCCTTCCGATTTGCTCTTCTATCTTTCCACACCGCCCTTGCTCTATGGTGTTATTCCACAATTCCTTAAGTCGGCACAACTCAATACTCCCGAATCGCGTATCATCGTAGAAAAACCCTTCGGTTATAGCTTGGAATCGGCATTGGAGTTGAACAAGATTTATGCATCGGTATTCGAGGAGCGACAGGTGTATCGTATCGACCATTTCCTTGGTAAAGAAACAGCACAGAACATCTTGGCGTTTCGTTTTGCCAATGGTATCTTCGAGCCGCTTTGGAACCGCAACTATATCGACTATGTGGAGATAACAGCGGTAGAGAATCTGGGTATCGAGAGTCGTGGAGGTTTTTATGACACGGCAGGAGCTTTACGCGATATGGTGCAGAACCATCTCATCCAGCTGGTGGCTCTCACAGCGATGGAACCGCCCACAATGTTCAACGCCGACCATTTCCGTAACGAAGTGGTGAAGGTTTATAATTCGTTGAAACCGCTGACAGCAGTCGACTTCGACGAGCATATCGTGCGTGGTCAATATACCGCCGCAGGCGATAAGAAAGCTTATCGCGAAGAGAAAGGCGTGGCTCCCGGTTCGCGAACCGAGACTTATGTGGCGATGAAGCTGAAAATAGACAACTGGCGATGGGGCGGTGTACCTTTCTATATTCGTACAGGTAAGCAGATGCCCACAAAGGTTACAGAGATTGTGGTGCATTTCAAGGAAACACCACAGCAGATGTTTACGCGTGCTGATGGCACACACCCACGTCCTAACAAACTGATTCTTCGCTTGCAACCCAATGAAGGTATTGTTCTGAAGATAGGAATGAAGGTGCCGGGTGCAGGTTTCGATGTGAAGCAGGTTTCGATGGACTTCAGCTACGACCGCTTGGGCGATATGCCCATTACTGATGCTTATGCTCGCTTGATCGACGATTGTATTCAGGGCGATGCAACCCTCTTTACCCGTAGCGATGCAGTGGAGGCTTCTTGGAAATTCTTCGACCCCATTCTGCAATATTGGAACACCACGCTCGAGGCTCCTCTCTATGGCTATCCGGCAGGAACATGGGGACCCTTGGCCGGCGATAAGCTCATGACCGACCACCAGGCAGAATGGACAAACCCCTGCAAGAACCTCACCAATACAGATTTGTATTGTGAGTTGTGAGAAGTAAAGGTAGAACTTGACCGGTAACAAAGGTTAGGGAAAAGCAGGAAGTTGGGGTGTTCCTAAGGCTTCCCCGTCTGCTCCTGACCTTTTAAGCTTCTCGCTTTCCTCGTTTTATCTATCCTCAAATATCTTTTCAAAATGCTAAAAACAAACATCTATCCCAATCCCACATCAACGGCACATGCCTTGATACAGCGGATTCTTTCCTTGTTGGCAGAGCGTCCTGACCGGCCTTTCCACATCGCCCTCAGTGGTGGCAGCACGCCCGGACTGCTCTTTGCTCTTTGGGCTTCTCATTATCGTGAACTCACTCCATGGCATCAGTTGCGTTTTTATTGGGTCGACGAGCGTTGTGTTCCGCCGAACCATCCGGAGAGCAACTACGGTATGACGTATAAAAAGCTGTTGAGCTATGTGTCGGTGAAGGAAGAACAAATATTCCGCATTCAGGGAGAGATGCCTGTCGAAGAAGAGAGTAAGCGGTATGCCGAATGTGTGGCAAGAGAAGTGCCGCAAGTGGACGGATGTCCCATTTTCGACCTCATACTGCTGGGGGCAGGCGACGATGGGCATACCTCGTCTATCTTCCCCAACCAATCTCACCTGCTCACCTCGCCCTTGATATATGCTCCGGCGGTGCATCCGCAGAGCGGACAGCATAGGGTGGCATTGACCGGACAACCCATCATCAGGGCCGCTCGTATCTTCTTCTTGATGACAGGCGAGAGTAAACGCCCCATCTTATCGACTCTTCAAGGTACAGACGACAGCTGCCCTGCTGCATATATCGCCCATCATGCACACCACATTGTTGAAGCTTTTGTGGATGAAGCAGTGGTAGGATAATGCCTGAGGTTTTAAATAAGAAGTATCCATTATATTTCTTTTGCAACAACACGCAAGCTTCTTTTTTAAGGGCAACGACACACACGACAGTTCACGACACTGACGAGTAATATTTTTCTGTTGTGATAATTTGTGTGTGTTGTTGCTGAAAAATAATCCGTAGCAAACTTTTTTGCGAGTTTTTTCATCGCGACTGCGATGTCTGCGTGTCCTTTCCACTCTGTTTATATTAAAGTCTTCCGCGTCCTCTGCGGTATCTGCGAGAATGTTTAAATAAGGCCAAATGCGCAGAGTTCAAGCAGGTTTGGGTTAAAGGCTCTCGCAGAAGTCGCAGATGACGCAGAAATTTTATGGTTAGGAGGTTCTTACGCAAACATCGCAGTCGCGATGCCAAGATTACGCAGAAAAAATTACCATTATAATAATGGAAGCCCGGTTGGGTCCTATGGTGGAGGTAGTGCTGAAAAAAAAGTGTTTTATGTGTCGTTGCTTACTTTTTTGCGAGTTCTTTCATCGCGACTGCGATGTCTGCGTCCTCTTTCCACTCTGTTTGGAGTAGAGTCTTCTGCGTTTTGCTCATCACAACTTAGTGCGGTTACCTTTTCTTGACAACTTAGGGAGTATGGTACAAGGGCGGCTCTTGATTCTTGTTAAATGTAATGTTAATAAAAGTTATAATTGGGAGGGTAATTCCTTGTTTATTAATTATTTGTAATACCTTTGCCTGTAATAAAAAATTGACAAATCGGGCAAGACAATAAAACAGTAAGATATATCTCTTGACAAAACAGGATTTAGCATCCCTATTTTATCCTCTGGTATTTCTTTATATTTAAATTAAGTTGTATGATAAGTGTAACCCCGGTTGGTTTCTTCGTTGTATTGGCCATTACTATGCAATTTATTAAGATTAAAACAGAATTATAAGATGAAGTTAAAGTATCTTGTACCCAACTGCAAAGTTGAACGGGTGCAAATGGAGAGTTTATTAAATGGAGCGTCGTTCGGTACGAGCGAGGATTCGCAAGATGCGTCGGTGTCACGCCCCAATGCAAAAGAGTTTTTTATGATGGAAGACGAAGAAGCAAACAACAACAACTGGTAAGACAATGAATTATAATTTTTTTCGCAGCCTTGTTCTATTCATTTGTATAGCAACAAGCATGGTGGTGTGTGCCGAAAATGTCTACATCACTAAAAATCTTAATGGCATTGCAGGTGGCCAATATTGCGTGGAATACACCAAGATTACAGAAGGCACTGCCAATGGTCAATGGTATGTAAATAAGATTTATGTAAAAGGGGTGGCAGAGAACGCAACAGCAACAACCCCTATTATATTTGATATTGACGGTGGTAGCACTGTAAGTGCTTCGCTTAATAAGTTCGATACCAACAATACACAGACCATCAATGCAACTCAAGTGGGTAATCCTGAAACAATTTATGGTTTCAACTATGTGGGTCCTGAGATTAACTTCAAGGATGTAGGAAAAGCAGGAACCGTCAGTGTCTTGAATGAGGATAATACAACAGCAACCAAAGAGGAAGATAAAGTATTGAATCATCCATTCAGTCTCAACCTTATCGGTGCTTTCACAACAATTAACCGTGCGGCATTCTATTTGAACGCATTGCTTCGCAAAGTGGTGTTGACAGACGGTAGCAATGGTAATAATATTGCTTTGCAAACCATCGGTCATTCTGCCTTTGCCAAGTGTACCGGTTTAACCGCATTCCGTCATTTTTCAGTGACAGACGGCGACAATCTCTTCCCTACAGCAGTAAAAAGAATTGAAACGTCGGCTTTCTACAACACAAGTCTTACAGGAACATTGACCATTCACACGGGTTGCGAATACATCGGTACGGGAGCATTTGGTAATGTAGAGAAGATTACCACTGCGACATTCAAAAACATGGGTACTACATCACAACCTGCATTGGTCTTTGACAAACTTGCCTGCTATGGCATGAGAGGTTTGGAAACTGTCAGTTTTGAGCAAAACGTAAAGACTATCGGTGAAAAAGCATTTTATAATTCTTCTAAGATTCACCATATAACATTTGCTCAAGGCTTGGAGGAAATAGGTCTTATGGCATTCTATCATATGTCATCTACCGACGATATGATTCTCCCCTCTACATTAAAGTCAATAGGACATGAGGCATTCGGGAATAATACTACCACAGGTAATTCTGGTTGGGTGTTTTACAACGACTTGACATTACCCGAATCACTCGAATTTATAGGTAATTATGTATTCGCGGGTATGCGAGGTATACAAGAAAAATTGGTTATCCCCAATAGTGTTAGTAGAATCGGAGAACGTGCATTCCTCTGTGCTCCCATTAAACATTTGGAAATTGGAAGTGGGGTTACAACATTCGGTAGATCATCATTCTTTAACTGTGCCTTGCTTGAAACTGTAGTCTTCAAATCCAATAATGTGCTAAAAGGAGGGGGACTCGTATTCGCTTTATGCAATAGTCTGCGTTACATCCAAATGAATGATGTACAAAGCAATGATTTCAATACATACCTCTCGGATAAGAAAGTGACACGTGCTTATCTCCAGTCAGATCCATTCTTTGGCGGTTTGCCACCCTACACCTTGGTATATCTGCCCCAGACTTTTAGCGACGAAACTGCCATAGGTACAGAAGAGAATGATGTCAACTTTATCTTTAGAAATGGTAGCGAATATTATGCTCCCAAGTTTGTGGCATACGATGAACATAAATCTTACCAAGAATTTGTTTATAGGAAAAGTGGTTCAAGTAGCAACACCACATTATATACCGGAGTATTAAGTAGTATTCAAAGTGGTCCTGCCGAAAAGGTTGCAGCTTATAACGCCATCACAGAGAATAAGGCTGTGAAATATCGCGGTTGCGACATCGATGTCCCTGTTACCTTTACAGCAAAGGAAGCATCTTATGTGCGTACATTTGCTAATCAGAGTCAGTATTACACAGTATCATTGCCCTATGCTCCCCAATGGGATGCCAATACAATGAATCAGGTGAAACCCTTCAAAATGGCTTATAACTTGAATGAAGGTACACAGCAAGTTGGTCATTACTTCTATTCTATCGACGACGATTATTTCCGTAAACCCGGAAGAACTGGATACAACAAGCTTACCGCTGAAGAGACAGCGTACAGTATGACTCCCTACAAGGGCTATGCAATACATTTCTACAACAATGCCGATGCAAGCAGCTTGTTCAAGGCTAGCAACGTAAAGGTGTATGCAGCCACTGATGCACCTGCTGCCACCTACACCGAAAACGAAACCGGCGACTGGGAATTGGTAGGAACAGTGAAGAACGTATATAACGAAGAGGCGACAACAAATCAGACCCGTTACACTCTCGACGGTAAGACCAAGACTTGGCACCGTGTGAACCCAGGTAACCCTCTCTATTTCATTCCTTCGCTCCGTGCAACCGTGAAGAGTCGCAGCAATGGCGGAAGTGCCAAACCTTTCGTTGCATTCTTTATGGACGAAAATACAACAACCGGTATTGAAGCTTTGGAAGAAAGCCTCAAAGCAGGAAACGAACAAATATACAACCTCAATGGTCAGTATATGGGTAACAGCATCGACAGTCTGCCTGCCGGCATCTATGTTGTGAAAGGAAGAAAATTCTACAAAAACTAATAATAGGAGTTAGAGTTAATGCTAAAAAAGGTCCGAGGATAATCAGTATATCCTCGGACCTTTTTATATTCTTTACACCGGCTCGAGTTACGAAATATGGCTTAAAAAGTAGGTATTTCTTTTGCAACAACATGCAAATCAAATTTTATAAGCAACGACACACACAACAGTTCACGACTTTTATCAAGAATGCTTATGAGATGATGATATAAAAGATGTTGTGAGAAGTGGTGTATGTCGTTGCTGAAAAATGTGAATGGTTATGTGTTGTTGCTTACTTTTCTGCGAGTTTTGCCATCGCGACTGCGATGTCTGCGTTCTCTTGCAATTCTTTTTGGAGTAAAGTCTTCTGCGTCCTCTGCGACTTCTGCGAGAACGTTTAAATAAGGCCAAATGAGCAGAGTTCAGGCAGGTTTGGCTTAAAGGCTCTCGCAGAAGTCGCAGATTACGCAGAAATTTTATGGTTAGGAGGTTCTTACGCAAACCTCGCAGTCGCGATGCCAAGATTACGCAGAAAAAATTATCATTATTATAATGGAAGCCCGGTTGGGTCCTTTGGTGGAGGTAGTGCAGAAAAAAAAATGTTTTATGTGTCGTTGCTTATTTTTCTGCGAGTTTTTCCATCGCGACTGCGATGTCTGCGTTCTCTGCGAGAGCTTTTGAGTTAATACGCCGAACTGATGTATAATTACAGGTACTAAACCTAAATTTAAAATGACATTTTCTTTTGTCTTTATTTAGAAAAAGAATGTCGTAAGTGAAATGTTATTTCCATTTTGTCGGGTAAATTTGCGGCAGAAAAACACGCTGAATATGAGCAGTGGTTTTTTCATGATAACACGATTTCTTAATTTTAATTGAATTATTTGACTTATGAATGACGTTTTGAATGGGACCTTTGTACCCACGGCAGGTGTGCCGATGACACGCGAACAAAAAATGCAGGGACGCAGACATCTTGTCGATGCCCTCTTGCAGGTATATGCTCAAGGCCAAGACAAGGGACTGGTGTGGCAAGGTACGCGTACCGATTTGGTTGAGGCTCTACACCTTATTTATATATATGGAGATATACGCGATGAATACGGTGAATTGGAGCATTTTAAGCGTTTGGTGCATCATTTCTTTACCCTCTTTGACTTAAAAATGCCCATTAATCCGCATGCCCTTCTTCGCAATGCCTCCAAAAGACAAGTGTCTTTTCTCGACCGCTATTGTTGGTTGCTCTTTGAAGGAAGAGAGGAGAAACCTTTGGGAAAGTGGGTGAAAACAGTGGATTGAAGAACCCTCTGTTTAAAACTATACACTCAACTATACACTCATTTCTTGTTTCCACTTCATAAAGGTGTTAACTTTGCAAATGTAATCGGAAGTCAATCTGAAAAACACGATGAAATCGGCAAAAATGGAGGATAAGATATGTTGATGTCGACTAAACATATTGCTGCAGCCGTTATCTTTTATAATGTCATGTCGGGTTGGACAGAGCTGACGGACGACCGCTCTTTGCGATAGCGAGAGCAATGACGTGAGAAACACATTATTTAATTATTAATCATTAAAAACACAATTAGTTATGTCAGTATTTTATAAGCTTTATCAAGACACAAGAGCCAACAGTAAGAATCGCAACAAATGGTACGCTCGTGCCGTGGCTACCGAAACCGTAGATATCTATGCTTTGGCAGATATTATGCAACAAAACTGTACCGTGAAGAAGTCGGATATTTTGGCAGTTTTGACCGAATTGTCCGAGGTGATGCAACAGCAATTGCAAAGTTCCAAGCGAGTAAAGATCAATGGTTTGGGAGCTTTCCGTATCTCCATCAAGACGGTGGCTGCCGATACCGCGAAGGATTTTAATGCAGCCAAAAATGTAATATCCACTCGCGTACTCTTCCAACCCGAAACCAAGGTGGGCAAGGGTAAGGTACGCACAAAGAGCCTGCTTGTGGGCTGCAGAGTGCAAGAATTGCCGGCAAATGATGTTGAGAAGGACGCTCCTAAGGAGAATGGCGGAGAATAAAAAACGCCCATTTCATCGGTAAGTGTTGAATGAAAGCGTTTTTGTGCCACCGGATGAGCAGAGCCGGGTTTGCTTGAGCTTTGCCATGGCTAAAAACGCCTGAAACGCACTTTTCGGGGAATGAGAAAAGAATATCCCCCCCCCTCCCTTAATTAACCGAGAAAGTGAGTGGTCATTGCGAACCACTTGCTTTCTTGCCTCTAAGAAATGAAAAACACAAAATAACCCTAAAATTTAAAATTATGAAAATGTAAAATGGACATTGATAATCGAAGTGATTATCGCAGTGGCTAATACTCTATTGAATGCCTTGATGGGTAAGAAAAATGATAAAACGAACGTTTAGATGAAGCCAAATGAGCAGAACCAAGTTTGCTTGGGTTATGCCATGGCGGTTAAACGCACTTTTCAAGGAACGAGAAAAGAACGTTTAGATGAAGCCAGATGGCCAAGTTAACACAAGTTTGGCTTAAAGGCTCTCGCAGAAGTCGCAGATAACGCAGACATTTTATGGTAGGAGCTTGTTACGCAACCATCGCAGTCACGATGGCAAGATAACGCAGAAGAAGTTGCCGTATAATAATGGAAGACTTGTTGTG
>JALEWR010000085.1 GCA_022783515.1 Prevotella sp. | reverse complement strand
ACTGGTGTTGAAATGCTGTTCTTGAACGATCGTTTGAGCTTCGACTTTACTTACTATTTGGCAACAATGACCAATCTGTACATGCCCACAAGCGGTGGTAATGGTAAAACCAATGTTCTCAATTCGGCTCGTGTACGCAATAGCGGTTTTGAAACAACCATTGGTTATGATTGGAAGTTTGGCAAGAGCTTACGTTGGAAGACTTCTTATAACCTCTCATATAACAATAACACCATCTTGGAAACAGCTTATGATACAGAAGGCAAGGAACGTCGTATCGCTCCTGAAGTAGCCGGTGCAAGAATCGTTTATAAGCGTGGTGGTTCAATCGGTGATATCTATGTGGGCGACTTCGTGCGTGATGCAAACGGTCATTATGCATTGACCAATTCTGGTCGTCCTCAGTTCGATACCACAGGCAAGAACGACGTTTATATGGGCAATATGAACTCTAATTGGCAAATGGGTTGGAGCAATACCTTTAATTATAAAGATTTCCAACTTTTCATGTTGATTAACGGACGTGTCGGCGGTAAGGTTATTTCATTGACTGAAGGCTATCTCGACTTGAAGGGCTTGTCTCAACGCACAGCTGAGGCTCGTATGAATGCAGAAGCTAACAACATCGTAGCTGCACAATACGGCAATGTTCCCGGTATTGTTCTTCCCGACGGAAGTGGACGCATCGTTCCTATCCAAGAGTATTACACAGCTCTTGCAGGGTCTACCAATCCCTACAACTACATTTATAGTGCCACCAATTTCCGCTTGCGTGAACTCTCATTGGGTTATACCTTCCGCGATTTGTTGGGACAAAATAAGAATTTGAGCGTTTCTTTCATCGCACGCAACTTGTTCTTCCTTTACAAGGATAGCCCTGTTGATCCCGATGTGTCGCTTTCTACAGCCAATGCTTTGGGTGGTTTTGAGTTGTTCAATATGCCATCTTCTCGCTCTTACGGCTTCTCGCTCAAACTTAATTTCTAATATAATATATAGACGAAATATGAAAATGAATAGATTTGCAGCTTTTGTGGCTGCCGTTGGTGTCGCATTTTCCATGCAATCTTGTTTGGATTATGACGTAACAGGAGACGAATTCGATTCTACAACAACAAATGTGAAAAGCGTTACTGCTCGTGGTGCGGTAGACAGCATTCCATATAAAAGTGCAACCTCTGCCGAAGAAATCCAGAACGCACGTGGAGATTTGGACCAATATCTTTTTGCTGCTAAAGGTGCACAGTATGCCATGCGTGGAGGTAAGAACGGTGAATTCCCCGGAGAACATGCTTATCAGTATCAGTTTGTTTTTGGGGCGGATATTTATGCTCACTATGGCGTTATTCCGCATACCTATTTCCCCTATTCTAAAATCAATGTAAGTTCGGCATACAACATCAGTGAAAATGCCTATGGTGGTGCCAGTGGCTCTTTTGGTACGATAGCCAAGACTATTGTACCGTTGCTCAATCACGAGAAAATCAATGCCATTCCTGAAATCAAGGCTATTTTCTTGTTGCTGTACAACTATTCAAGTGTGGAGTTGACCGATATTTACGGTCCCTTTGCTTATCAGGAACTAAAGACCAACAAGCAGGACTATCCCTATACTTACCAAGATGTAAGAAGTATCTATTATACGGTAAAAGAAAATTTGGATACGATTACTGCTTGTCTGAAGTATTTTGATACAAAGCCAACCGAATATAAACAAGCTGTTTATGACATCTTGATAGAATTCTTGGAATTGACACACGAGAGTACAACCTATACTTACTCTAACTTGGATTCTTGGATTCGTTTTGCCAATTCGTTGCAGTTGCGTATGGCCATGCACTTGAGCAAGGTAGAACCTCTTACTGCCAAGAAATGGGCTGAAGATGCAGTTGCAGGTGGTGTGATTGAGAACGAGAACCAAGAAGTGAGAATGTTGCAGTTCAACCCCTCTTATAAGCATCCGCTGTTGGGTGTTTATGCTTGGGGTGACGTGCGTATGACAGCTTCTATGGAGAGCTTGCTTAAGAGTCTTAACCATCCCTATGTGATGGAAGACGAGGCACGCGGCCTTACCGGCGACTACCTGTTTGAAAAGAACAGCGATGCTCTTGTTAACAAAACTACCCAAACTGTAACACCTGCCCGTAGCAGAGTGGCGGGTATGAGAACCGGTACACATCCGGGCGAGGGCCAGGGATATGAAGGCAATCAATATGTAGCATTCAGTAAGCTGAATACCACTACTTTCGCTACAGCTCCCTTATATCTCATGAAACTTTCTGAAGTTTGTTTCCTTC
>JALEWR010000122.1 GCA_022783515.1 Prevotella sp. | reverse complement strand
ATTAAATGGAGATACTATTCGTAAACCTCATCAATACCAAACTCATCGACTTCCGAATCTTCTTTACTACAAGGATCGAATCCTTCGGGTATGGCAAAGACAGCATTTTCATCATATCCCAAACTCTTATTGGCATAAACTTTCTGCATAAAGTATGCCCAGATAGGCAGGGCCATCGTTGCTCCCTGCCCCATTTTCATCGAATCGAAGTGAATATCACGGTCTTCGCCACCAATCCAGCATCCGCTCACCAACTCAGGAGTAAAGCCAATGAACCAAGCATCAGAGTTCCTATTGGTTGTACCTGTCTTCCCTCCTATTTCTCCGGTGAAATTATACTTATGTCGCAGGCGTGATGCTGTCCCTTCATCTACCACAGCTCTCAAACCAACCAACATCTTATTGGCACTAGTTTCACTGATAACTTCATTCATGCGAGGTTGAAATCTTGCGATGATATTTCCTTCATTGTCTTCAATACGAGTTACAAACATGGGAGCACAACGAATGCCATGATTGGCAAAAACAGTATAAGCACTTACCATTTCACACACAGATGCTTCGCAGGGGCCTAATGACAAAGCTAAAGAAGGGTGGATATCAGGATTATTAATACCAAAATCGCCCAACAGACCAACAAATTGACGTGGATTCAACTTACTCAACAGATAAGCCGAAACCCAGTTGCTCGAATGTGCCAAACCCCATTTTAGCGTAACCATCTGTCCAGCTCGAGCCCTACTTGCATTGCGAGGAGTCCAACTTTTACCTGCAACCATATACGAACGTTGCACATTGGGAACCAAATCGCAAGGCGAGAAACCATTCTCCATAGCCAATGAATGAAGATAGGGTTTAATGGTTGATCCAACTTGCCTACGCCCCCCTGTAGCCATATCATATTGAAAATTAGAGAAGTTAACACCTCCCACATAAGCCTTCACCAATCCTGTCATGGGTTCCATGCTCACAAAGCCAGCTCGCAAGAAAGACTTATAATAACGAATACTATCCAAAGGGGTCATCACTGTATCTATTTCGCCATGGTAGGTAAATACAGTCATATTGACAGGTTTCTTGAAAGAAGCCATAATATCATCTTCGGAAACTCCTATTGCCTTCAAACTTCTATAGCGTTCACTTTGCTTAATCGAGCGATTTAAGATGGAACGAACCTGAGCTGGTGTAAGTTGATCGGTGAAAGGAGCATTCGGTTTTCTTCTGTTTTCTTTCATAAACTCGGGTTGCAAAAATCTTGCCAAATGGCGATAAACCGCATCTTCAGCATATTTTTGCAAACGACTGTCAATAGAAGTATGTACTTTCAAACCATCCGTATAAATATTATATGGCTCACCATTTTTCTTAAAGTTCTTATTACACCAGCCATATAATGGGTCAGACACCCAAGCTATCGAATCGAAAACAAACTGTTGTCTGTTCCAAGAAGGATAATTCTTGGGTTCGGGACGTTTAGCCATCAAATACTGACGCAAGAACTCTCTGAAATAAGTAGCCAATCCATCCTTATGGTCCACACGATGAAAATTCAAATTCAATGAATCTTGCTTCAACGTTTGATAATCAGCAGTCGACAGATATCCTGCTTTTACCATCTGCGACAACACTACATTGCGACGTGCCAGACAGCGATCGGGATATCTCACAGGATTAAATAATGAAGGATTCTTACACAATCCTATCAACATAGCAGATTCTGTTATCGTCAAATCCTTTGGCTCTTTCTTAAAATAGGTATTAGAAGCGGTCTTTATCCCCACTGCATTATGCAAAAAATCAAAATAGTTAAGATAAAATGCTATAATCTCTTCCTTTGTATAATGACGCTCCAATTTAATGGCAATGACCCATTCTATCGGTTTTTGCAACACACGTTCTAAGGTGGAGTGAGCCGTTTCTGAATACAGCTGTTTAGCCAACTGCTGTGTGATGGTACTACCTCCACCGGCACTTTCATTGCCCATCAAGCCACGCTTTACTATAGCACGCCCCAAAGCAATATAGTCAATGCCCGAATGTTCATAAAATCTCATATCCTCGGTAGCAATAAGAGCCTGCACCAAATGAGGAGAAAGACTTTCGTAAGGCACAGCAATACGATTTTCTTTATTATGACTCCAGGTACCTATCACTTTACCATCGGCAGAATATACCTGTGTGGCAAATCGGTTAATAGGATTCTGTAGCTCGGATATGGGAGGCATATAGCCAATCCATCCAAACCAAATAGAAGTAAAAATGAGTGCCACCGCAAAGACAATAGCGGCTAAAGAACTCCACAAAAATATAATTAACTTTCTTCTCATTGCTATCTTACCTATTTTTATATGCAAAAATACAACATTTCTTTTCTTTTTTAGTCAAATAAAAAAAATAATATATATCTTAGCACCCATAAACCACCCAAAGCAATGGAAAAACATAATTTTGTGACAATCGCTGATTTGTCAAAAAAGGAAATTGAATATCTCATTAGCATGGCTCACGAATTTGAGCTTCACCCTAACCGTGAGATACTAAAAGGGAAGGTTATTGCTACACTTTTTTATGAGCCTTCCACTCGTACCCGTTTAAGTTTTGAAACTGCCGCCAACAGGCTTGGTGCCAAAGTGATTGGCTTCTCCGATGCAAAAGCATCCAGTGTTTCAAAAGGTGAGACACTGAAAGATACCATATTGATGGTTGCCAATTATGCCGACATCATCGTCATGAGACATCGCTTTGAAGGAGCGGCACAATATGCAAGTGAAGTGACTCACGTTCCTATCATCAATGCCGGCGACGGGGCTCACATGCATCCCTCTCAATGCTTATTGGACTTATACTCTATTCACAAAACCCAAGGAACACTCGACAACCTCAATATCTACCTCGTCGGTGATTTAAAATACGGAAGAACCGTCCACTCTCTTATCACAGCCATGAGGCATTTCAATCCCACATTCCATTTTATCGCTCCCAAAGAACTTTCCATGCCCAACGAATATAAGATGTATTGCAAACAGCATAACATCAAATTTCAAGAGCATCAAGCATTCAATGAAAAGATTATTGCAGATGCCGACATTATTTATATGACAAGGGTACAGAAAGAGCGTTTTACCGATTTAATGGAATATGAACGTGTAAAAGACACCTATATCCTTAAAAACGACATGCTGAGACATGCCAAGTCCAATATGAAGATATTGCATCCACTACCCCGAGTAAATGAGATTGCTTACGATGTAGACGACAGTCCACATGCCTATTATATACAGCAAGCACAGAATGGACTATACGCTCGTCAAGCTCTCTTTTGCGATGTATTAGGTATTAGTTTGGAAGAGGTAAAACAAGATAAAACCATTTTACGATGAATAAAAAAGAAAGACTCGTGGCTGCCATCAAAAACGGTACAGTAATCGACCACATTCCGGCAGCAAAAACCTATCTTGTGGCAAGCATTTTAGAATTGGAAAATGTGAATAAGCCACTCACCATTGGCAATAATTATGCCTCTAACAAGGTAGGTAAAAAAGGTATTATCAAGGTTACGGATAAATATTTCACCGATGAAGAAATATCGCGTCTTTCGGTTGTTGCACCCAATATTGTTTTAAACATCATCAAAAACTATGAAGTGGTAGAAAAAAAGCCGGTCGTAACTCCCGACGAATTGAAAGGTATTGTTAAATGTAACAATCCTAATTGTATTACCAACAACGAACCCATGGAGACCATTTTCAATGTAATAGACAAAGAAAACAAGATTGTCAAATGCCACTATTGTGACATGGAACAAGATATGGACAAAGTACAACTTATCTAATCATATGTAAATTTAAAACGCTTTTATTATGGAAAGAGATCAACAAGTCTTCAATCTCATTGAAGCAGAGCATCAACGTCAATTAAAAGGTATTGAGCTCATCGCATCTGAAAATTTCGTTAGCGAACAAGTGATGCAAGCCATGGGTTCATTTCTCACCAACAAATATGCAGAAGGTTTACCAGGAAAACGCTACTATGGTGGCTGTGAGGTGGTAGACAAAATCGAGAATTTAGCTATCGAACGTGTTAAAAAACTCTTCAATGCAGAGTTTGCCAATGTGCAACCTCACTCTGGTGCTCAAGCCAACGAAGCAGTGTTATTCACTTGTCTTAACCCCGGCGACACCTTCCTCGGCCTCAATCTTGCCCACGGCGGACACCTCTCACATGGTAGTGCAGTCAACACTTCGGGCATTCTATACAATCCTATCGGCTATAATGTAGACGAAAAGACAGGATATGTTGACTACGATGAAATGGAACGATTGGCCCTTGAACATAAGCCCAAACTCATCATCGGTGGAGGCTCGGCGTATAGTCGTGAATGGGATTACAAGAGAATGAGAGAAATTGCTGACAAGGTGAATGCTATCTTCATGGTAGACATGGCACACCCTGCAGGACTTATTGCTGCAGGACTATTGGACAACCCCATCAAATATGCTCATATCGTAACCTCTACCACTCACAAAACATTAAGAGGACCACGCGGAGGCATTATTCTTATGGGTAAAGACTTTGAAAACCCATGGGGCAAGACCACTCCTAAGGGTGAAGTGAAGATGATGAGCCAGCTCCTCAATTCGGCTGTTTTCCCAGGCATACAAGGTGGACCTCTCGAACATGTCATTGCTGCTAAAGCAGTAGCATTTGAAGAAGCCTTACAACCCGAATTTAAAGAGTGGGCAGCTCAAGTACAAAAGAATGCAAAAGTTTTGGCTGAAGAATTAGTCAAACGAGGCTTCCGCATCATTAGTGGCGGCACTGACAACCATTCTATGCTTGTAGACTTACGTCCAAAATATCCCGAACTAACAGGTAAAGTGGCAGAAAATGCTTTGGTGGCTGCTGATATCACCGTTAATAAAAACATGGTACCATTCGATTCTAGAAGTGCATTCCAAACTAGTGGCATCCGCTTAGGTACTGCAGCAATCACCACTCGTGGAGCAAAAGAAGACTTGATGGTATTAATTGCCGACCTCATTGAAGAGGTGCTTAACAATCCTGACAACGAACAAATGATTGCACAAGTGAGAGAAAAGGTAAACAAGACCATGTCTCAATATCCTCTCTTTGCCTATTAAACAATGAGAAGATCTCAATAAGGACCTATAGCGAAAGTTGCTAAAACAGCAGCTTTCGCTCTTTTTTTATTATTTTCGCCTTATTCTTCCAACCTTTTCTTCTTTCAAGAAAATCAGATTAAAAAATACATATAACAAGAGGTTAAGCACCATAAAATAGTAAAGAATAGGGAAAACCCTACTAAGGTGTAGGAAAAATACCCTTGATGCATATTGGTATTATTCATAACTTTGCAATGTTTTCAAAAAACAATTCTCAAGAGAGAGTTTAAAAGAGAGTACAAGTTAACAAGATGAATAGATAGAGAGTCTGAAAGGTATAGATTGATTTAGGATAATCATTAGAAAAGAAATTAGGCAAGAGTATAGATAAAATCAGGGTTAGAGAGTTATTAGACATATAGGAAGAGTTGTAAACAAAACATACCGAGAGGTATTGTATTTACTTTCAGAAGACATAGGTATTAGATTTTAGAGATTAGAGGTTATAAAATGGAACAAGAGAAGACAAAACCGAAAAATCGGTTTTGTCTTTTTTATGTCCATAAGACATCGAAAAACCTCCAACCTCCATCGCTTATCAACAAAAAACAATCCACCTCACTCCTATCAAACATACCCGCTAATCTTCACAACACCGATTCTTGTCCATAACATCTGGGTTAGTCAACTCAACAATAGCTATTTTCCACCTACAGTTTCCCCCACTCTTTCCACCTCAACCCATATACCGTCATCATACTAAATAGACTGAATGACAAAGCTAATCAGAGTATTTTCAAAAGCAACACAGACTAAACCAAACTTCAATATAGGCTCAATCGCTCATTGGCCTCTGCATACTCATAATATAAAAAAGAACAAAAAACGAAGCAGGAGATTGCGTAAAACAACTATTTTCGCCATCTAACAACAACATTCCCCTTCTTTTTTGCCATATAGAGTTTGCAAATAAGGAAATTAATACTATCTTTGCAATGTTTAAACAGCATTTTTTTGATTATATTTAAATGGAAGCTTTCTTTCGCACCCATACATATCTTGTAGAACATGTGGATTCTGTCTTACGCCGCAATTTGATGGACGAGATAGATTGGAACGACCGAATGATTGGCATTAAAGGTACGAGAGGTGTAGGTAAAACCACCTTCCTGCTACAATATGCCAAAGAAAAATTTGGTTCGACCGACCGCCAATGCCTCTATATTAATATGAATAACTTTTACTTTCAAGGTAAAGGTATAGCCGATTTTGCAGAAGATTTTGTGCAACATGGGGGCAAAGTATTGCTAATAGACCAAGTTTTTAAGCAGCCTGATTGGAGTTCGGAACTAAGAAAATGCTATGATCGTTTTCCAGAATTAAAGATTGTGTTTACAGGTTCGAGCGTGATGCGTTTGAAAGAAGAAAATCCCGAGCTTAACGGCATTGTCAAAAGCTATAACCTGCGAGGCTTTTCGTTTAGAGAATACCTCAACCTGCAGACGGGCAATAATTTCAAGACATATACACTAGAAGAAATTCTGAATAACCACGAGCATATTATCAAGGAAATTTTACCCTTGGTTAGTCCGCTAAAATATTTCAAAGAATATATTCATCATGGCTTCTATCCTTTCTTTAAAGAAAACAGAAACTTTTCAGAAAACCTGCTTAAGACCATGAATATGATGACAGAGGTAGATATTCTGCTCATCAAACAAATCGAACTAAAATATTTAGCGAAGATTAAAAAGCTGTTTTATCTCTTGGCATTAAACGCCAATAACTCACCCAATATCAGCCAATTAGCTACTGATATTGAAACAAGTAGAGCAACGGTTATGAACTATATTAAATACCTGGCAGATGCTCGACTCATCAACATTATCTATACCGTTGGCGAAGATTTCCCTAAAAAGCCAGCTAAGGTAATGATGCACAACACCAGCTTGCTATATGCCATCTACCCCGTGGTGGTAGACGAGCAAGGTCTGATGGAAACTTTCTTTGTCAATGCCCTATGGAAAGACCATCTGGTAAACCAAGGAGAGAAAGACCAATACTATATCGTAGACGAGAAAACAAAATTCAGAGTATGCGATTCCACTGGTTCAAGCAAGATAAGATACAATTCGGATACATTTTACGCCAGATACAACACCGAAGTAGGAAAAGACAACAAACTCCCTCTTTGGTTGTTAGGCTTTTTATATTAACACAAATACATTAATTAATATTTTATTGACAATGGCAAACGAGAAAAAGTTTATCACATGTGATGGTAACGAGGCAGCAGCTCATATCAGCTATATGTTCTCTGAGGTAGCAGCCATCTACCCCATCACCCCGTCATCTCCCATGGCGGAACACGTTGACACATGGTCGGCTAAAGGTCGAAAGAACCTTTTCGGTCAAACAGTCATGGTACAAGAAATGCAGTCGGAAGGCGGTGCTGCAGGTGCAATGCATGGCTCGCTCCAGGCAGGTGCTCTAACCACAACCTTTACTGCTTCACAAGGTCTTCTGTTGATGATTCCCAATATGTACAAGATTGCGGGCGAAATGCTTCCTTGCGTTTTCAACGTATCTGCACGTGCCATCGCAACACATGCACTTTGTATCTTCGGCGACCACTCAGACGTCATGGCATGCCGCCAAACAGGTTTTGCAATGTTCTGCTCTGGCTCTGTACAAGAAGTAATGGACTTGACTGCTGTCCCCCACTTGGTATCACTCAAGACCAACATTCCTTTTGTTAACTTCTTCGATGGTTTCCGTACCTCGCATGAATACCAAAAGGTAGAAGTAATGGAACAAGACGAAGTGGCTAAGCTTGTAGACTTTGAGGACATTAAGCGTTTCCGCGATCGTGCCTTGTCGCCCGAGCGTCCTGTTACACGCGGTACTGCAGAGAATCCCGAAACATTCTTCACACACCGTGAGGCATGTAACCAATACTACGAGAATGTTCCTGAAATTGTAGAAGAATACTTAGGTAAGATTTCAAAGATTACAGGCCGCGAGTATCACCTCTTCTCTTACTATGGTGCTGAAGATGCAGAAAACATCATTATCTTGATGGGTTCAGCAACAGAGGCTGCTCGCGAAGCTATCGACCACTTGGTAAAACAAGGCAAAAAGGTGGGTATGATTTCAGTTCACCTCTATCGTCCTTTCTCTGTTAAACACTTGCTGGCTGCTGTTCCCAAGACAGTGAAACGCATTGCTGTTTTGGACAGAACAAAAGAGCCCGGAGCTGAAGGTGAGCCTTTGTACCTTGACGTGAAGAGTGCTTTCTATGACGTTGAGAACAAGCCATTTATCGTTGGTGGACGCTACGGATTGGGTTCAGCGGATATTACTCCTGCTAACATCATTTCTGTTTACAATAACTTAGAATTGCCCGAACCAAAGAACCACTTCACTGTAGGTATCGTTGACGACGTAACCTTTACTTCACTTCCTGCTGTCGAAGAAATTCCATTGGGTGCAGAAGGTACATTTGAAGCTAAGTTCTACGGACTCGGTGCTGACGGTACTGTAGGTGCCAACAAAAACTCGGTTAAGATTATCGGTGACAACACCAATAAGTATTGTCAGGCTTACTTCTCTTACGACTCCAAGAAGTCGGGTGGTTTCACTTGTTCACACTTGCGTTTTGGAGACACTCCCATTCGTTCAACTTATCAAGTAAAAACTCCTAACTTCGTGGCTTGCCACGTTCAGGCTTACTTGAGAATGTACGATGTGATTCGTGGTTTGCGTAAGAATGGTACTTTCTTGCTCAATACAATCTTCGAAGGCGAAGAGTTGGCAAACTTCTTACCCAATAAGATTAAGCGTTACTTTGCACAAAACAATATCACCTTATATTATATTAATGCAACAAAGATTGCACAAGAAATTGGCTTAGGTAACCGTACCAACACCATTTTGCAAAGTGCTTTCTTCCGTATCACAGAAGTAATTCCTGTTGAGCTGGCAGTAGAACAAATGAAGAAGTTCATTGTTAAGTCATACGGTAATAAAGGTCAAGACGTTGTTGACAAGAACTATGCAGCTGTTGATCGTGGTGGTGAGTTCAAGGTATTACCCATCGACCCAGCATGGGCTCAGTTGGCAGATGATGCAGAACTTGAAGAAGCAGACGTTCCTGCATACATCAAAGAGATTGTACGCCCCATCAACGGACAGGTTGGCGACTTGCTGAAAGTTTCTGACTTCATTAAGTATGATATGGTAGACGGTACAATGCTCAATGGTGCATCAGCATTCGAGAAGCGTGGTATCGAAGCATTCCACCCTGAATGGACTGCTGAAAACTGTATCCAATGTAACAAGTGTGCCTATGTTTGTCCTCACGCTGCTATCCGTCCATTCGTACTAGACGAAAACGAGTTGCAGGGATTCGACGATAAGACACTCGAAATGAAAGTTCCTAAGACAATGGCAGGTATGCACTTCCGCATTCAAGTAAGTACACTCGACTGTGTGGGTTGTGGTAACTGTGCTGATGTCTGCCCTGGTAACAAGCAAGGTAAAGCCTTGGCTATGGTTCCTTTCACAAGAGAACAAAAGCAAATCGACAATTGGAACTACTTAGCTAAGAATGTAAAGAGCAAACAACACTTGGTGGATTTGAAGAGTAATGTGAAGAATTCACAGTTCGCACAACCTTTGTTTGAGTTCTCCGGAGCATGTGCAGGTTGTGGTGAAACTCCTTATGTGAAGCTGATTTCACAATTGTATGGCGACCGCGAAATGGTAGCTAACGCAACCGGTTGCTCTTCAATTTATTCTGCTTCTATTCCTTCTACTCCATATACCACCAACGAGGAGGGTCACGGCCCTGCATTCGACAACTCATTGTTTGAAGACTTCTGTGAGTTTGGTATGGGTATGGCGTTGGCTAACAAAAAGATGAGAGAACGTATTGTTCTTCTTCTCTCTGACTTGATGGCTAAAGAAGAAGTTTCTGCAGAATTTAAAGAAGCAGCACAAGAGTGGCTCGACACCAAAGAAGATGCTGAAGCAAGCAAGGTTTCAACAGCGAAGTTGAAGAAACAAATTGCTGCAGGTGTAGAACATGGATGCCCGGTATGCCAAGAATTGAAGACCCTCGACCACTATTTGGTAAAACGTTCACAATGGATTATCGGTGGTGACGGTGCTTCATACGACATCGGTTATGGTGGTCTTGACCACGTTATCGCTTCCGGTGAAGATGTAAACATCTTGGTTCTCGACACAGAGGTTTACTCTAATACCGGTGGTCAAAGTTCTAAATCTACTCCTCTTGGTGCTATTGCTCAGTTTGCAGCATCAGGGAAACGTGTACGCAAGAAAGACTTGGGCTTGATGGCAACAACCTATGGCTATGTATATGTAGCACAAATCGCAATGGGTGCAGACCAAGCTCAAACTCTCAAGGCTATTCGCGAAGCTGAAGCTTATCCCGGACCTTCACTCATCATCGCATACGCTCCATGTATCAACCATGGTTTGAAGGCTGGTATGGGTAAGAGTCAAGAAGAAGAAGCAAGAGCAGTTGAAAGCGGTTACTGGCATCTTTGGAGATACAATCCTGAATTGGCAGAAGAAGGTAAGAACCCATTCACACTCGATTCTAAGGCTCCCGATTGGAGTAAATTCCAAGACTTCTTGTTGGGTGAAGTCAGATACTTGTCTGTGAAGAAGGCTTATCCTGTAGAAGCTGCAGAATTGTTCCAAGCAGCAGAAGACATGGCTCGTCAAAGATACAATAGCTATGTTAGAAAATCGAAAGAAGATTGGAGTCTTCCTACCGAGGAGGCAGAAGCTTAATCGCATGATATATTAATTTAAAGAGGGGAAAGAGCGGATGTTCTTTCTCCTTTTTTATGTATATCCTTCTCCCACACATCTATCCCTATATAACCATGCATGGCACATAAAAAGAAAAGAAGATGTTTTCTCACAAAAAAAGTCCATATTGTTATTGATAATAAAAGAAAATGATTACCTTTGCAACGTTATTAAGGTGTTTCTGTTCTTGAAACACTTTTTATTTAAAATCTGAACTTATTATTTCCCATATACAAATTATGTATAGCAAAGAAGAATTATTGACAAAAGAAATGTCTGAATTGGAGGACATTGCTGCCACATTTGGCATAAAATCTAAATTAGAAAACACTGAAGAACTCATATACGAAATTCTCGACAAGCAAGCCATCGAAGAAGGTAATAAAAACCCATTGGATGCAAAAAAGAAGCGTACAAGAATAGTAAAAAAAGATACAGACCGCGTTTATACCGTGAAAGGTAAAGAAGGCGAAAACTTTGATGTTAAGAACAAGAAGGTGCAAAATACTGAACAACCTAACTTGTTCAAAGACGACCTTGTGGCTAGCGATAAGGAAGAAGCGACAGAAAAAGCACAGGAGGAGCCGGTAACTAAAAGCAAAAGAGGAAGAAAACCCAAGGCTGAGAAGGAAACACCGGTAGAAGAAAAACAAGAAGAAAAACAAGAAGAAACAGCCAAAAAAACAAGCAGAAAGAAAACCATAACCAAAACGGCT
>JALEWR010000082.1 GCA_022783515.1 Prevotella sp. | reverse complement strand
TTTGTGTAACATTGAATTTTTCTTCGGGTAAATTTTGACTAACATTCTCTTTTTCATTGTAGATTTCCTCGTTATTGCAAGAGAAGAAAGCAATAACAGATAATAATAAGATTTTTTTCATGTCCTATTTATTAAATGTTTATAGATTATAATTTTTCAACAAATTTACATAAAAAGAAAGATATACAAAATACTCAATAGTAGGTATTTTATCTAATAAAGAAGTGTTTGAGATATTTCCAAAAATTGGTAATCACTTCTGCTTTTTACTATAGTTTTTAATATACGACTAAATATCTGAAAGATTTATAATGTAAAGGTACGAAATCTTGCAGATATAAGTAAATAAGTTTCAGTGTAATATGTTGTAAGTCAGAAGTTTATATGGTATTAAGGGACTAAACACATGCTCTCGCCCATCAATTTAGCCTCAATTGCCCATCAATTCAGCCTCAATTACTCGTCAATTCAGCCTTAGTTATTTTCCAATTTAGTCTTACTTGTACACCGGTTCAGCCTCATTTGCTGCACTATTCGATGGATACCGACCTCGCAGTAAGTGCAAAGTAAGAGGGGATATGTCAATATCGACATATCCCCTCTTGGTTTTCAATTCTTCAATATCCAACTGATTGTCTTCCTTTCGTTATTTGCTTACATGGCTGATATAAGAACATCCGTTTAATTGAACAGTGTTTTTATAAGTGTCTTTATAAGCAACGACAGTGATTTGGTCGCCCACTTTCAGGCCTTTGGCTGCAACCAAACCTTTACGGGCATCGCCTGTGGCACCATAGCCGGGCATACATCCATAGATGTATATTTCGCTATCGCCATCTTTGATGGTCATATTACCATATGTTTCGTTAGCTATATTAGTGATTTCGCCTGTAATTTTGTAGAAGGTTGTCTTTGAATCGGGTTTCGTAAGCACTTCGGCAATGGTGCCGGCGGTTACGGGGTTGACAGTCTCCAACACACCGTTAACCACTTGTGGTGTACCTTTGTAGTCGCCTCTCTTACCCACGATGGTTACGATGTCACCTTCTTTCAAACCTTTAGCTGCAAAGTCGGCAAGCTTATAAACGTATGTCTTGCCGGAGAAATCGGTGAGGTCGAAGTTGCCATTGGGGCTACTTGCCACCTTGGTGATGATTCCGCTCAAGCGATATTGTGTGTCTCCCACTGCTGCAGCCAAGAAATTGGCAATAGAGGCTTGAACTATCGATCCCTTCTGTGTAAGTTTTGCCTGCGAAGTATAGGGTTTAGAACCATCGGTTGTTTGGAAGGTGATGGTGGTGTTGCGGTCGCCTCCTGTGTTGGGAGCAGCCTTGAAGATCACTTCTGTGGCGTTGCCCACGGTATTGATGGCATCGATAGAGAGCCATGATTTAGCATCTTCGGGTACTTGAACCGATACGCCCTGACCCTTACAGGTGAGGTATGCTGTGGTTGTTCCACCTTCAACGGCCAGTGTGTCTTGAGATAATGAATCGACTTTGATAAGCGATTTATTGATTTTTACCACAGTAACATTTACCAGCTGAGGGGTTCCTTTATATACGCTTTTGGGACCTTCAACGGTTATTTCGTCGCCAATCTCGATGCCAAGGCTGGTAAAATTCTTGGTTGCTCCTTTGGCATCCAATGTGCCGTAGATATAAAGCGTACCGGTTTTGTCGGTGATATACCAGTTGCCGTATTGTGTATTGGCAATGGCTGTGCATGTACCTGTTACGCGATAGAGTTTGCTTTCGACTCCGGCATTGACATCGGCAACGGTGGCATTTGATACGGTGGGCAAGCCTTGTAGGATATTCAGACGCTGTACTTGTCCGCCACAATGAATCAAGACCTCGGCTGTGCGACCGTCTAAGGTAGCAGGAGCGGTGAAGGAGAGTTGTGTTTCGCCCATTGTTCCTTGCTCTGCTGATATGGTTAACCATTTCACCGAGTCTTTCTTTGTTACAATCTTTTCCACTCGCCAGTCGTTAGCGGCTGTAAGGGTGATGGTGTTGGTACCACCCTCCAAGGGTATGGCTATGTATGAGGCAGATACTTTCACCTCATCGAGCTGTGTGGTTTGATTGTCGTCGGAGCAGCTCACCAAGGCGGTGAGTGCTGCGAAGAACATGGGAATAATATGCTTTAGTTTCATAATGATATTGCTGTTGAGGGGTTAGAAAATATATTTAATACCGATAGAAGCATACCAACATTGTGAGAGAGTTACGTTTGGCACAAATGTTTTGGTGTTGCCGTGAATAGAAGCAGGAGTGGAGAAGGTGGCATAACCCTCGGCATCCACACCTTCATACTTGAGGATGCGTGGATCGGTTCCAATCTCCGGGTTAAGATATTTTGCCACTCCCCAGCTTGAATTGAAGAGGTTGAGTACATTCTTTATATCGAAACTCAACTGAAGTGTATTCTTCACCTTGCCTACATTGAATTTGAAATCGTGCTTATAGCTGAAGTCGATGCGGTGAACCCAAGGTGAATAGAGGCTATAAGCTTCAGCATATTCGCCTTGTCTGTTCTTCAAATAGCTGTTGTTATGCACATAATCCATAAAGCGTTGTTGGTCGTCGGCACTCACAAAGCGGAACTCTCTGTTTGCCACTTGTGCGTCGGTGGGGATATAGGCAGCATCGTAGTTGTAGCCATCGGCATTCATATCGTTCACTGTCATGTACGAATAGTTGTATCCGCCACGCCATCCTTCATAGATAAAGCTATAATGGTTGCCGCTCTTATCGTTGATAGTGGCTGATGCCACCAAACGATCGGGAGTGACATATTGTGAATTGTGCAACTTGATGTGGTTGGGACCTTCTACCGTGGGGACATAGGTAAATGCCGATTCTGCATTCGACCCCGGCATACCTGTCACCTCTTTAGATACGGTATGGGTGTAGGCTGCCATGAGGTTGAGCCACTCTGCGGGTTGTGCGTTTACCGTAAAGTTAGCTGTCCAGCCATATCCCTTGCCCGTATTGCTCAAGACAAAAGCCTTTGTACCATTGCGATAGCCTGCAGGATAGATAGGACGATTGTCCACACCATTCAAACGTGCGAAACCACCGGCAGAAGGAATACTCCAGTCGGAGATATAAACTGCGTTGACAGTTTTGTTAAAGATTGCTTCAGCTGTTACCGAAAGGGGGAAAGAAACAGGAATAGCGTAGTCTACAGCCAATGATGTTTTCCACACTTGGGGCATCTTGAACTTACTGTCTACTGCTGCTATCATCGATGGAACAGTGCCTTCTTCGGGTGTAATGGTAGTGGGATAGCCCAAAGAAGCTAACTTATCGTAGAGTGCTGAGATTGTTGCCTGACCATTGGCATCGGTAACCAAGCCACCTTTAAACACGTCCATGTTAAAGTTGCGTCTAGCGGCGTTGGCTGCATTGATTTGTGCTTGATATTGAACCATACCGCTGTTGGTAGGCATATTGGTAAAGAACACTAAGGGTAGGCGACCCGAGAAGAGGCCGGTACCACCACGAACTTTCAAGCTTTTATCGCCCCTCACATCCCAAGTGAAGCCCACACGAGGCGACACTGTAAGGTTGGAAGAAGGCCATGTACCTGTATCAATATGTCGGCCGTTATAATCCAAGTTCAGGATGGCATTGTTGGTCATCAAATCACCGTTGTTAAAGAACAAACCATCGAAACGGATGCCGTAAGTGAGTTTGAACTTTTTGTTAATCGACCATTCGTCTTGTGCATATACCCCGAGCTTGTTAAAGCGTACACGAGCTGCCGGAATGCGGTTTCCGTTGTAACCATAAGTGAGGTTAACGATTTCGGGTGTGGCACCGGTAAGGAAGTCTTCAAGACTGGTATAGCGATAATAGCCCGAACCATTACGCAGATATTGGTTGTCTGCCATCTGATGTTCAAACGACAAACCGCCGGTTATCTTGTGATTGCCATTATAATAGGTAACGTCGTCTTTAAAGTTCCATATGGTGTTATGCACGGCATTATTGTAAGAAAAGAGTTCGTAACCCAAAGAGATATAGTTTTGCTCGTCTTTCAAAATGTCGATAAAGGGGAACTCATCCGACTTGCTTCCACGCACATCGTCGAGCTTTGAGAAGGTTGCCAAGAATTGATTAGAGAGGTTTTCACTTAATCGGCTATTCAAATCGAGCGACAAAGAGTGTACCAAGTTGTCCATCGAATACATCGAATTGGCAAAAGTCATGGCATATTGTGATGTTCTCGTTCCTGTCATGGCTGTACCACCATCCACTCCTGAGCGGTTGGGAGCATTCCAAATGCTGTTTTTGGTATAGTTATAACGCAAAGCCAAACGGTGTTGGTCGGTAATGTTCCAGTCGATACGAGCCAAGAGTTTGTAGTTGCTTTCATCGGCAGGGAAATTGGTATAGGAACCTGTGTCGTAGCCATATTTGTTCTTTACATGGTCCGAAACAGTTTGCATGTCTGCCACTGTAGTACGCGAAATATACTTACTCTCGTTTGCCACGCCATCCTCTGATGCTCTCCAGCGGTTAGCAATGGTAGGAGTCTTCACCATTTCGGCATTCGCAAAGAAGAAGAGTTTGTTTTTAATGATGGGTCCACCGAGTGTAAAGCCATATGTGGTGCTGCGGTCTTTATCTCTTGCTCCTGGTATTTGTTCGCGATTGACAGCGTCTCCACGCATGTTTTCGTTGCGATGATAAACGTAAGCACTGCCTTTAAACAGGTTCGTACCCGACTTGGTGATGGCGTTAACACCACCGCCAATGAAGTTGGTTTGGCGGACATCGAAGGGCGAAATCACCACTTGCAGCTCTTCAATGGCATCGAGAGAGATGGGGCTACCACCACCGGGTAATGCGTTTGACAATCCAAAGTTGTTGTTAAAATTGGCACCATCCACCGTGAAATTAGAAGAACGGCCGTCTGCACCCGCAAAACTCATTCCGTTACCACCGTATGGTGAAAGGCGTGTAACATCGGTAATGCTGCGGTTTACCGTAGGAAGATTGGCTATCTGACGGTTGGTGATGTTGGTCGAAGCACCTGTCTTTTCGGTTGTAAACTTGGTTGCCTTAGCACTTACCACCACTTCCTTGAGCTCGTTGGCATCTTCTGTCAATACGGGGTTAAGGTTATAAACCTCTCCCAACTGCAATACCACGCCCGTATAAGTGCGTGTTTGATAACCTAAATACGAAACCGTAACCCTGTAAGGTCCACCGGTACGCATACCTTGGATGTCGTAGCGTCCGTTAAGATTGGTAACAGCATTGTAGCGTGTACCCGAAGGAGTATGCACGGCTTGAATGGTTGCACCAATAACCGCTTCATCACTACCCGATAAAGTTACCTTGCCACCGAGGGCAGAAGTAGTAACCTGTGCCATCACTGCTGTGGAAACGAGCAGCAAGACGGCAATCAGAGAATACATTTTTTTTAGCATTTTGTTGTACAATTTAATTTAATAAGAAGAAACACTCTTGTTTTACTCTTTCTGTTACAAAGTTAGTTAAAAATAAGTATATGGAGTGTTACAAAAATATTAAAATTTTCACATAGCTATTCATTAATTACTCGAGTTCGGATTAAGTTTACTTGTTAGCTATATTAGTTCGGTGTAAACGGAACAGACAATAAAATAAGTACAATAAAATAAAAAAATGGGCTTAAAAGTCTGCCCGACTCAAAAACTCTACTTATTTTTGCAGGCGATGGTAAGAAAAATATGTCTTTGTTTTCTTTTGTTTCTCTCGTCCTTTTCGGTATGGTCGCAGAGCAAAGAACCTGTGCATATCAAGATGGAAGAGAAACCGGTTGATATGAACAATCCCACCTTCGTGCCTATGATAAAATTGGGTAAGGTGTTTCATGGCGGCGATAGCATCCAATATGTAGAGTTAAATCGGGTGTTTGTATACCCTCCCATGACATTTAAAAACGAGAAAGAACGACAGGCATATAACCGACTTGTATATAATGTAAAGAAGGTATTGCCCATCGCCAAGAAGTGTAATAAGATGATTATCGAAACCTACGAGTATCTGGAAACACTTCCAACGAAGAAAGCAAGAGAAGAACACATGAAGTTGGTGGAAGCCAGTATCAAGGAAGATTATACGCCTGTGATGAAAAAACTGTCGTATTCGCAAGGCAAATTGCTTATCAAACTGATTTATCGCGAATCCAATTCGTCTTCCTATAACCTCATTCAGGCGTTCTTAGGACCTATGCGTGCCGGCTTCTACCAGGCCTTTGCATGGATGTTTGGGGCAAGTCTTAAGAAAGAGTATCAGCCTGAAGGCATCGACCGACTTACCGAAAGAGTGGTCAGACAGGTAGAGGCGGGGCAGATATAGGAGCCTCTCCCTATCTCATTGCTTTGTTTTTCTAAATGGTGGAGTTGCCCGTTCATCAATAAAATCAGCCTATATTATTGCCGAATTGAAAGAAAAGGTATATCTTTGCTTATACAATAACTAAAACACATAATAACAATGATGTCTTTTACTCAACTTTGTAACGAGATTTTTAATAAAGCTATTGACGATTATCATGTAACAGATAACATCGAAACGCCTATCAACAATCCTTACAAAAGGGATTCGATAGAAAACAGATTATATCTTAAATGCTGGATAGACACCGTTCAATGGCATTTTGAAGACATTATCCGCGATCCGCACATCGACCCCATCGAAGCCCTCAATCTTAAGCGTCGCATCGACAGAAGCAATCAGGATCGTACCGATTTGGTAGAACAAATAGACAGTTACTTCCGCCAAAAGTACAACGAAGTAAAGGTAAAGGAAGATGCAAAGATTAATACCGAGAGTCCGGCATGGGCTGTTGATCGCCTTTCTATCCTCGCTTTGAAGATTTATCACATGCAAGAGCAGGTGGATAGAACGGATGCCGAGAAAGAGCATCACGACAAATGTGCAGCCAAGTTGCAGGTGCTGAAAGAACAGCAGGTAGATCTCAGTACGGCTATCGACCAACTATTGGATGATATCGAAGCAGGAAACAAGTATATGAAGGTGTACAAGCAAATGAAGATGTACAACGATCCTGCCACCAACCCCATTCTTTACGGCAAGGGAAAGTGACGTTTAAATTAAATAATAAAAGGAATTTACGGGAGTTATCAGGAGTAGAAAGGAAGCTGACAGACATTGCTGCAGTAAAGACTACGTCCGTTAATTTCTGCCCACTTCCATCATAGAGTATGGCAAAACCTGAACATATACTCGTTATTAGATTTTCTGCCATGGGCGACGTCGCTATGACTGTTCCTGTGGTTCATTCGCTTGCAACCCAATATCCCGACGTAAAAATAACGGTTCTTAGCAGACCTTTCGCTCGTGCTTTTTATCAAGACCTCGCTCCTAATATTCATTTTGTAGAAGCCGACTTGAAAGGCAGGCATAGAGGAGTGAAGGGCTTGAATGCTCTGTATCGTATGTTGAACGAGATGGAGATTACGGCCGTGGCAGACTTGCATCATGTCTTACGCAGCGATTATCTTAGAATGCGATTTAAATTGAGCAATCGTCGGACAGCACATGTCAATAAGCATCGTGATAAAAGAAAACAATTGGTTGCCGAAAAGAATAAGAAACTGGAGCCGCTACCCACGGCTTTCCATAATTATAGCGAAGTGTTTGCTCGTTTGGGTTATCCCGTCAACATCAATTTTACATCGATTTTTCCCACCGGAAAAGGAAATATAAGAACCTTGCCTGCAGCCATTGGCGAGAAAAAACATTTCCAAGAGTGGATCGGAATTGCTCCTTTTGCAGCCCATCAAGGTAAGATTTATCCTATCGAAAAAATAGCAGAAGTGGCAGAGAAACTCTTGCAAAGACATCCCAACTGCCGACTTTTCTTCTTTGGGAAGGGCGAAAAAGAAGAACAACTCATTCGTAACATCACCCAAAATCGGCCGCGATGCACCTTCGTTGCAGAAGTCTTGGGTACGCTCAACGATGAGCTTATACTCATGAGTCATCTCAATGTGATGCTCAGCATGGACAGTGCCAACATGCATCTTGCATCATTGGTCAACACGCCGGTGGTGAGTGTCTGGGGTGCCACACACCCCTGTGCCGGCTTCTTGGGATGGAACCAAAGGCAAGAGAACATCGTTCAGCACGACCTCGACTGCCGTCCCTGCTCCATCTTTGGCGATAAGGAGTGTAAACGGAATGATTGGGCCTGCATCAGAGCTATTGATGCAGACGAGGTAATAGCAAAGATAGAACGGCTGTTATAACTTTCCCGGAGAAAAGCCTGTGTCAATCGGGGTTGCCATAGGAAAACCTTGGCAGACTTGGAATCAGATTAAAAGTATTCACCCTTTAAAAAATAAGACAATGAAAAAGTATATTTGCGAAACATGTGGTTATATCTATAACCCCGAAGAAGGCGATCCGGATAGCGGCATCGCTCCGGGAACAGCCTTTGAAGATATTCCCGAAGATTGGCTTTGCCCCATCTGTGCAGTAGGAAAAGACGATTTCGTACTGCTCGAAGAATAAGATTGATGGATACGGAAAAGGAGCTGACTCATTGCCAAACGGCAGGAGTCAGCTCCTTTCTTTTTTGTTGGTCGGCTTCCGACCATTCTTTGGGCATGTGAAATAGATGCCTTAGGACCTTAATCTTCTATTCCCAGCTCTTTGATGAGTCGGTCGGCTTTTCCCCATTTGTCCATCATGAACAACATAAAGCGGATGTCTACACCGATGCAACGGGCCAGACGAGCGTCGAAGTTGATATCGCTTGAAAGACTGTCCCAGTTGCCGTCGAAAGCAAGGCCAATCAAGTCGCCGTTGCCATTGAAGATGGGCGAACCGCTGTTACCGCCTGTAATGTCGTTGTTGGTGAGGAAACAGAGTTGCATCTTGCCTGTGGTGCTGTCGGTATAGCGACCGAAATCCTTTGCCGAAAGCAATTCTTTCATGATGGGTTCCACTTGATAGTCTACTTGTTTGTCGCCCCGGTTCATCTTCTCCACGATGCTTTCCGCCCCGGTATAATAGCCTGAAGGCTTTCCACCGAGGTCGAAACCGCCAATCTGACCATAGCTGAGACGCATGGTAAAGTTGGCATCCGAATAGTGGGGCATATCTTCTTCCATGCGGAGCTTTGCAGCACAGAGATGCTTTTCTTGAAGGGCGATAGAGTCGGCGATGCCGCCCATGCTTTCCTTCAATGTGTAGTACACGTCCATAACCTGTTGTCCAAACAGCACTCCCGGATCTTTTTTATACTTCGATGTGTTGAAATAGAGTTTTGCTCCGGGCTTCATCAATAGCGATTTGGCATAGAGATAGTCGACATATTTGGTGTAGTTGCCGCCAAATTTCTTGTCGATGGTCTTGTAGAATGCAGGGAGATAGGCAGGCGAAACATGCTCGCGATAGTTCTTGAGCAACACCGCCAGCACTTCTTTGTCCAACGCTGCATCCCATTCTTCGCTATTGTCGGCAAAGAGATGGTACATTTTCTTGGGTTTGTTTTTGTCTCCCAGTGCTTCCATGCCTGTGTTCACACGCATTGCACGCGATGTCAGCTCGTTTGTTCTACGGAATGTTTCGCTCCAATAGGTGAGAGCTTTCACATAGTCGGCACGCTTTTCGTAGAACGATTGCAATTTGTCGAAGTCGAGTTGTCCTTTCAAAAAGCCTGTTTCTTCTTGCCATTGACGCAAGCGTTGTTCGTATTCTTGCTTTTGGGTGATGATACCGATGGAGTCGATACACTTGTTCATGCCAAGTGCATTCTTCCAATAGTTGGAACTTTGAGCGTATTTCGAGTCGTATTTGATACGCACGCCATTGTCGGCACGCATGTGTTTCACCATCACTTCCTGCTTAACGCCACGCACTTGTGCCAAAGGTGCGTTTTGTGCATCACGCATTTCCTTGATACCAAAACTGGAGAGATAGCGGTTGGTGCTGCCCGGATAGCCCATGGTCATGGCAAAGTCGCCTTCTTCATAGCCGTCCATTGAAACCTTGGCCCAGTGTTCGGGACGGTAGGGAACGTTGTCTTTCGAGTATTCGGCCGGCCCATTGGTCTTGGGATTGGCATAGATACGGAACACGGCAAAGTCGCATGTCTGTCGTGGCCACATCCAGTTGTCTGTCTCACCGCCAAACTTACCCATCGACTTAGGGATGGTAAAGACCAGGCGGAGGTCTCTAAACTCCTGGTAGGTGGTGGCATAATAGCTGTTGCCCTCGTAGAAAGCGTTTATTTCAACGTGTAGCGTGGAGTCGATGCGACGTACCGAATCGGTCATCACCTGCTGCAGAGAGTCGATCAAAGCCGCTTGTAATACGTCGCTCTTGCTGTCCAACCCCAAGCGTTGGAGGCGTGCTGTTACGTCGGTTTGATCTTTCATAAAGCTCACAAACATACCTTCGTTGGGCAGTTCTTCTTCGTATGTCTTGGCATAAAAGCCGTTACGCATATAGTCGTTCTCCACTGTCGAGTGCTTGCGGATGGCCTCGAAGCCACAGTGGTGATTGGTAAAGACCAGTCCGTTGGGTGATACTACCACGCCCGAGCAGAAACCCGAAAAGTTGACTACAGCGTTTTTGATGGCACTCTTGTCGTGATACAAGCTGTTATAAGACTTGTCAAAACCCTCTTCCACCATCTTGTCGTACACTGCCTCCGGAAGGTTGTAGAGTGTCCACATGCCTTCGTCTGCATGGCCAAACATTGTTGCCATGAGAGCAGAAATGAGTAATGTTAGTTTTTTCATTGTTATCTATGAGTTTTTTTTGTTGATGAGTTAACTTGTCTACTTCTTTTGAATTTTTAAATCCTCCCATTTCAATATATGCCCGATAAAGAGTAGTATCACCACCGTGTTCACTCCCAATGCAGGAAGGGTGTCGAGGTGATTGTTGGCGTAGGTCATCACGGCATAGAAAAGGGCGGTGATGACCACATATACGCCGATGCTCTTAAGAGGGTAATTGATGGGATATTTCTTCTGCCCCACGATATAGCTCAACGTCATGGCTGTGGCATAGCCCGCAAAGCCTGCCCATGCACAAGCCATATAGCCGTAGCGAGGCACGAAAATGATGTTGATGGCAATGAGAACGAGGCAGCCTATGCCCGAGAAGTAAGCTCCCCAGATGGTTTTGTCGATGAGTTTATACCAGAACGAGAGGTTGAAATACACACCCATCATAATCTCTGCCGCCATGACGATAGGCACGACACGCAGTCCTTCCCAATAATCTCGTCCGATGATATGTCGCAAAACATCCATATATCCCACCACCACGAGGAAGGCAAGAAGTGTGAAGATGATAAAGAATTTCATTGCCTTGGCATACGTCTCACGGTTGTCCTTGTCCTTAGCCTTGCCGAAAACGAACGGTTCATACGCATATCTGAAGGCTTGGGTTATCATGGCCATGATCATGGCTATCTTGCTTGCCGCCCCATAGATGCCCAATTGTGCATGTGCATCGCCACCTTTATATATATAAGGAAAGAGAATCTTGTCTGCCGTTTGATTGAGGATGCCTGCAATGCCCAATACAAGGATGGGCCATGAGTAGGTCAGCATTCGTTTGAAAAGTGCTTTGTCGAAGTGGTATTGAAAACCTGTCAATTCCTTATAAAAACAGAAAGTGATGATGGAAGTGCATGCCAAGTTGATATAAAAGGCATATCCCACGCCCACCGCCGGGTCGTATATCTTGCCCACCACGTCGGGATAACTCTCGTATAGGGCAGGCAGAACGAGGAAGAACGCTAAGTTGAGGGCAATATTCAGTATGATAAAGAACAACTTGAAGGCTGCAAACTTCAGCGGACGTTTCTTGTATCGCAGGTAGGCAAAGGGTATGCACTGGAATGCATCCAAGGCAACGGTCAACGCCATCACCCAAACGTATGAGGGATGGTCGGCATATCCCATGACGGAAGAAATGGGAGTGATGAACAGGATGACCGCCACGGCAAAGAGGAAGGCCGTAAAGCCCACCGACATAAGGATGGTGGAGTAGACCTTTTGCGGGTCTTCCTCGCTCTTGTTGGCAAAGCGGAAGAAGGTCGTTTCCATTCCGTATGTCAGGATAACGAGCAACAATGCCGTATAGGCGTACATGTTGGTGATGACGCCATAGCCTCCGCCGGCAGCCGCCAGCTTGGCGGTGTAGAGCGGAACCAGCAGATAATTCAGAAATCTTCCTATGATACTGCTCATTCCATAGATGGCAGTGTCCTTTGCAAGTGATTTTAAGTTGGCCATTGTTTCTTTTGTTTTGGTGTGGGGAGGGGTGGTTTGGTGGGTGCGGTGGGTATGGTTTGGTGGGTGCAGTGGGTATGGTAGGTTCGGTAGGTATGGTAGGTTTTGTATGCCTTTGTACTGTATGTACCGTACCTACCATACCTACTGTACCTACCGAACCTACCGTACCTACTGCACCTACCATGCCAACTCCACCTATCCTTTCCTCTTCTTCCTATACTCCGACCGGGCTTGGAACCGTTGTTCCTTGATGCCGCCCTCCGTCAGGAATTTGCAGTCTTGATAGTCGATGAGGCCTCTGATGAGAGCCAAGGTCTGAAATATCACGATGAGTGTCATGTTGGCAATATCCTCTGAAGTGCGTCCTTGGATTTGCTTACGATACCACGCACTGTCGTTGTGCCGCTTGAAATACGCCTGACAAATGCGATATTTCTGATGGTCTGCACCCCATATCTCCATATCATGATTGCGGAGATAATCGCGGAAATCCTCTTTCAGCTCCTCCAAGCTACCCTTGGCGATGGTGGTGAGATAATGCTCCGTGTCGTAGGAACCTTCCGCATCGCTATATCCCTCCACGATGTTTTGCTTGGCAGACCGTGCAGCCTGCTGCATCTGGTCAGCCGTCCTGTCATGCGAACGATCAAGAAACCGGTTGACAAAGTATATCGTCATATCTATCACACACTCACTCTTCCGGTATGCCAACAGCGTACGATAGCTGTCGATCTTCTTTTTCTTGTCGTCCATGATATCTCTTTTTTTATTGCTTTTCTTGTCTCTTTCCTCTTGTTTCTTATCCAAAGAACAGATAAGCCACACCGATGGCGGCTATCACACCTGCCAGGTCGGCGAGCAAACCGCATACCAAGGCATGCCGGGTGTAGCGTATTCCCACACTGCCGAAGTAGACAGCGAGAATATAGAAGGTGGTATCGGTGGAGCCTTGGAAGATACAACTCAAGCGGCCTACAAACGAATCTGCTCCGTAGGTATTCATGGCATCGACCATCAAGCCGCGTGCTCCCGACCCCGAAAGGGGTTTCATCAGTGCCGTAGGCAAAGCTCCCACAAAGTCGGAACTGCCGCCACAGAATACAACCGCCTGTCCTATGCCCTCTACCAGCATATCCATCGCACCCGAAGCACGAAAAACACCGATGCCCACCAATATCGCTATCAGATAGGGAATGATGCGGACAGCCGTCGTAAAACCTTCTTTTGCTCCTTCTATAAAGGCGTCGTAGACGTTGATTTTCTTTCTGACACCCGCCAAGATAAAGGCGATGATGATGGTCATGAGTAGGATATTCGCCACACTCATACTCATCAGGTTCATCCTGTCCTTGTCCAGCTGCATCAGTCCCCACACCATCGTTGCCACCGTCGCACTCATACCGCCTAACGTAAGCAATAGGGTGCGGTTAAGAAGGTTGATGCGTTGGTAGAGAGAGGTGATGATAATGCCTGCCAGCGTCGATACAAATGTTGCCAGCAAGATAGGCACGAAGATGTCGGTGGGTTGTGCCGCTCCCATCTGCGAACGATAAACCATGATACCGATGGGGATGAGTGTGAGTCCCGAGGTGTTAAGAACGAGAAACATAATCATGGGATTGGTCGCCGTATCCTTCTTGGTGTTCAGCTCCTGGAGCTGTTCCATGGCTTTCAAGCCTAAGGGAGTGGCTGCATTGTCCAAGCCCAACATGTTGGCGGCGATATTCATAAAGATGCTGCCCGTGGCGGGATGGCCTTTGGGGATGTCGGGAAACAGTCGTGTAAATATCGGACTCAGCAGTCGTGCCAAGGCGTTAATCAGTCCGCCTTGTTCGCCTATCTTCATAAAACCGAGCCACAAAGAGAGTACGCCGGTTAGGCCCAAAGAAATGTCAAAAGCCGTTTTCGACGACTCGAACGTGCTGTTCATCATGGCCGGAAACACCTCCACATCGCCCATTATCAACAGTTTGAACAAGGCAATGACGAAAGCAATGACGAAAAAAGCAATCCAAATATAATTTAACACCATAACTCATGCAAATTTAAAACAAATATTTAAGTTGCACAAAGCAATGCTTTAAAAAAGCAGTTGAGGCTGAATGGATGTGTGATATAGGCTGAATTGGCGGCCAATTTAGTCTCCTTCGTTCTGCAATTCAGTCTTAATTGCCCACTGCAATACATGCTTTTATCCTGCAATACCCATTGTGGGGCAGGCGAAAGAGTAGCTTTCGGGGGCTGTTTTCTTGTATGTGTCGCAATATTACACTAACTTTGCAATATACATTATAATGGATATTATGGAACAGAAACTGGTTATCTACAATACATTGAGCCGCAGTAAGGAACCCTTTACGCCCCTCCATGCCCCTAATGTGGGTATGTATGTATGCGGTCCAACGGTCTATGGCGATCCGCATTTGGGGCATGCACGCCCTTCCATCACGTTCGACATCGTCTTTCGTTATCTCCGTCACCTTGGCTATAAGGTGCGTTATGTGCGTAATATCACCGATGTGGGCCACTTGGAGCATGATGCCGACGAGGGCGACGACAAGATTGCGAAGAAGGCAAGACTGGAGCAGCTGGAGCCAATGGAGATAGCCCAACATTATACCAATAGCTATCATAAGGCGATGGACCAGCTCAATGTGTTGCGACCCAGTATTGAGCCGCATGCTACGGGGCATATCATCGAGCAAGAACAGCTCGTTCAGCAAATTCTCGACAACGGTTATGCCTATGTAAGCAATGGTTCGGTCTATTTTGATACGGAGAAATTCAATAAAGACCATCGTTATGGCGTGTTGTCGGGACGCAATCTCGACGATGTCATTAACAACTCTCGTGAGCTGGATGGAGTGGGAGAGAAACGCAATCAAGTGGATTTTGCCCTTTGGAAAAAGGCACAGCCCGAACACATCATGCGTTGGCCCAGTCCGTGGGGCGACGGTTTCCCCGGCTGGCATTGTGAATGTACGGCGATGGGACGTAAGTATTTGGGCGACCATTTCGATATACACGGCGGCGGCATGGACCTTGTTTTCCCGCACCATGAGTGTGAAATTGCACAGGCAGTGGCAAGCCAGGGCGACCAGATGGTACGCTATTGGATGCACAACAACATGATAACCATCAACGGACAGAAGATGGGTAAGAGTTTGGGCAACTTCATTACGCTGTCGCAATTCTTTACCGGCGATCATCCAAGCCTTGATAAGGCTTACTCTCCGATGACCATTCGTTTCTTTATCCTGTCTGCCCACTATCGCGGAACGGTAGACTTCTCCAATGAAGCCTTGGTGGCGAGTCAGAAGGGGTTGGAGCGTTTGATGAATGGTATCGCCGATTTGAGTCGTGTGCAGACATCAGAAAACTCGGACGAAGAGACACGGAAGTTGGTGGAAGGCTTGCGTCAGAAGTGCTACGACGCCATGAACGACGACTTCCAGACACCCGTTGTCATCAGCTATCTCTTTGAGGCGTGTCGCTTGGTGAACACCTTGCTCGACCACAAAGCAAAGATTTCTGCCGACGATTTCAAGGAGTTGGCAGACGTGATGCACCTCTTCGCCCTCGACCTCTTGGGTTTGCAAGACGAGAAAGGAGCCAACAACGATGCACGCGAGGAAGCATACGGCAAGGTGGTAGACATGGTTTTGGAACTTCGTGCCAAGGCAAAGGCGGACAAAGATTGGGCAACCAGCGACAAGATACGCGACAACTTGGCTGATGCCGGCTTTGAGGTGAAGGACACTAAGGACGGTGTAACGTGGAAGTTGAACAAGTGACAACCGGCCGGAATACCTCCGAATGGTGAGCTGACAAACTGACCGGTAAACGAGTTAACAGATATATATCCTCACAGAACATTTTCTAAAACAGAATAAACATGAAGAAATTGATGACAATCTGCACGCTTTTGTTGTGCATGACCATGAGTTTGATGGCACAAACCAAGCGTCCTAAATTGGTTGTGGGCATCATTGTAGACCAAATGCGATGGGATTATCTGCCCTATTATGAAGACAGATTCGGGCAAGATGGTTTCAATCGACTGATGAGTGGTGGCTATAGCTTCGACAATCTCAATATCAATTACACTCCCACTGTTACCTGTGCGGGCCACTCGCATGTGTACACAGGGTCGGTGCCTGCCATCACCGGTATCTCGGGCAACACCTTCTATATCAATGGTAAACGTACCTACTGTGCGTCAGACGAAAGCGTGGAGAGTGTGGGTAGCACCACTAAGGCCGGTAAGATGTCGCCCCGCAACCTCAAGACCACGACGATGTGCGATGCTCTTCGTCTGTCTAACGATTTTAAATCGCGTACCATCTCTATCTCATTAAAAGACCGCAGTGCCATCATGCCAGGCGGACATACCGCCAACGCGGCCTATTGGATGGATGTAAAGGCCGGTGCTTTCATCACCAGTACGTTCTATATGAACGAACTTCCCGAATGGTTGAAGAAGTTTAACAAGAAGAATGAAAGCATCATCAAACGTGATGTACGCACCGAACCCGAAGGAAACGCTATTCTTGCGAGGTTGGCAATAGAGGTGTTGGAGAATGAGAAATTGGGGCAAGGCGAACATACCGACTTCTTGGCCATGAGCTTCTCCACTACCGATTATATCGGACATAAGTACGGTGTGCGTGCTCCTGAGACGGATGCGGCTTACATCAACTTAGACAAAGACCTTGCACAACTTCTTAACAAATTGGATGAGAAAGTGGGCAAGGGCAACTATCTTCTCTTCCTCACTGCCGATCATGGTGCATCTCACAATACCGACTACCTCAAGGCACATCGCATTCAGGCGGGAACATGGGATGCTAAAGCCACGATGAAAGCTTTGGATTCACATTTGAAGGAGAAGTTTGGCACAGAAAAATCGGTCATTAAAGATTGTATTGAATATCGCATCTATCTCGATCATGATGCTATCAAGGCCGGCAATCTCGACCTCGACGATGTGAAGGAAGAGGCGGTGAAGTTTTTGAGACGTGACAACAAGATTGAGTTTGCGGTGGATTATGAGAATATGGAAAATCTCACAATGCCCACACGCTTGAAGAATATGATGCGGAACGGCTATCACGCACAGCGAAGTGGCGACATCGAAGTGGTGCTTTCACCTGCTCACTACGAGTATGAAGGCAACAAACCTCATCAAGGAACAACCCACGGCGTATGGAATCCCTATGATTCGCACATCCCCTTCGTGCTTTATGGCTGGAACATTCCTCACGGTCGTAGCGGTGTGGAAGCAACCATCAACGACATTGCCCCCACCATTTGCAATCTCTTGCATATACAAGTGCCTAACGGAAGCATCGGTAAGCCATTGATGTTTCAGTAAGGTCAGTTTTTAGGTTTTTGAGTTTTTGAGTTTTTTGTTGTTCGCTTTTAATCATAAAAGCCTTGACATAGGACTCAAGAACTCAAAAAACTTATCTACTCACACACTCACCCATGACCACATTAAAAGAGAAAACAGCCAAAGGACTCTTTTGGGGAGCGATGAACAACGGCACACAGCAAATCATCGGTCTTATCTTCGGTATCATTCTCGGACGACTGCTCTCGCCCTCCGACTATGGTATGATGGCGATGATTGTGGTTTTTTCGCTCATTGCCAACGCTATTCAGAACAGCGGGTTCGGTGTGGCTCTGACCAATATCAAAGATGCCCGACACGAGGATTATAATTCGGTGTTTTGGTTCAACATCACTATGGCGGTGCTTCTCTATATACTTTTGTTTTTTCTGGCCCCACTCATTGCAGGCTATTACCACATTGCCGAACTTGTTCCCTTATCGCGTTACGCCTTTCTCAGCTTTATTTTTGCAGCGTTGGGACTGGTTCAAAACACCTATCTTTTTAAGCATTTCAAAGCCAAGGAGCAAGCCAAGGCTGCCGGTATGGCAGTTCTCTTGTCGAGCATCACAGGTGCCGGCATGGCCTTTTATGGCTTTGGCTATTGGGCTTTGGCCACTCAGAATAACCTCTATGTGCTGCTCAACACCCTTTTTGTGTGGTATTATTCGCCTTGGCGACCCACAACGAGCGGCATAACGCTCGAGCCTGTGCGGCGGATGTTTGGCTTTTCGAGTAAGGTTTTGCTCACGGCCATCATGACACACGTCAACAATAACGTACTCAACATATTGCTCGGCCGCTATTTTTCGGCACACGATACGGGTAATTATAACCAGGCCTATCAATGGAATTTAAAGTGTTTTACCCTCGTTAGCAATATGATGGGGCAGGTGGCACATCCTGTTCTCGTCGACTTAAAAGACGATGCCGAACGCCAACTCAATGCTTTCCGCAAGATGATGCGGTTGGTGGCCTTCATCTCCTTTCCGCTTTTGTTGGGTTTTGGCATGGTTTCTACCGAATTTATCGTACTGGCTATCGGAGAGAAATGGCTCGTTAGTGCCACTTACTTGAAAGTGTTATGCTATGCAGGCAGTGTCATTCCCCTCGCTACGCTACTCTCTAATATGATAATCAGTAAGGGAAGGAGCGACATTTATTTTTGGTGTACCTTTGGCTTAGGAGTCATTCAGATAATCGCGATGGTGGCTATCTGGCCCTATGGCATCCGGCGTATGGTGGTGGCCCATACCCTTTTGAGTATTGCTTGGGTTTTTCTGTGGCACTATTTCACACGCCGCCTCACAGGCTATAGCCTCCTATCGTTTCTCAAAGACACCCTTCCCTTTGCCCTCTCGTCATGGGCAGTGATGGCCCTCACCCATCTTCTCACCGCCTCTATCAGCTCTTTGTGGCTCTTGTTGGCCACTCGTGTGTTGCTTTCTGCCTTACTCTATTATCTTGTTATGCGAGTGGCAGGAGCCGAAATCCTACGCGAATGCCAGCGATTTATCGCCTCCAAACTATTCAAAAAATAAAATACAACATTCCTTATAGCATCCACAGATATGTGCAACACCTCGACAGCGGAAACAAACCACGCACAGCAACCTACCGTATCGGTGATTATGGCAACCTATAACGGAGAAAAGTATATCCGCGAACAGCTCGACTCCATTCTCCAACAAACCTATCCCATACACGAAATCATCATCCAAGACGATTGCTCAACAGATGGGACGATGGATATTTTGGCATCGTATGCCGAGCAATATCCCATCATAAAGGTGGAAAGAAACGGTCAAAACCAAGGTTGCAACGTTACTTTTAAAGCTGCAGCAATGCGTGCCACAGGCGATTTTGTGGCCATTTCCGACCAAGACGACGTGTGGTATTCCCATAAAATTGCCACTCAGGTGAAAGCCATAGGCCTGCACGATATTTGTTATAGTAGATTGGATAGAGGAGCTACGCCCGACAAAACACATATCGTGGAATACAAAGGTTTCTTTGAGGGTAATCTGTTTTATGGTATAGCAGGCCATACTATGCTGGTCAATCGTCAATTCATGCAACATGAAGAATATTGGATAGATGATTTTTGGTATGATTGGAGCCTACTTTTTCATGCTCATCTCAATCGGGGAGTGGTGGCTGTACATCAATCCTTGAATTGGCATCGCGACTATGCCGAATCGGTAACCAATAGTCAGCATACACAATACTATGCCAAAAGTAAAAGAAAACCCACCTCTCAACCCTATGTAGAGTCGCTCAAGAACTTTAGGCAGGTACAACAAAAACCGCGTTTTCGTAGGGTGTACACTTATCTTTACGAGCATACAAACACCCCCGAGTTGGCACGAGTGCATACCATGTGCCGACTGATGTTGAGTAGTCGCCTCATTGACTTTTTTCATCTCTGTATCCTTTGTCTAAAGCATCGCCGTCGCATCTATCCCTCTCAAAAGACCGAAGGACTGATGGGACGCCTGCGGTCGTTTTTCTATCCAGGCATCTTTGCTTATCATTGCACTCTGTATGACGATTAAAAAGCTTCCATAATAACCCATGCGACGACCCTACGCCCCACAAGAACTGGCACAACTGCACACTGAACTCTACGACATATTGGGTGAAACCATCCGTGTGTGCAAAGCTCACGACATACCCTATTTTCTCATTGGTGGAACAGCCATCGGTGCTTTGTACGACCAAGGTATTCTGCCTTGGGACGATGATATAGACATTGGTATGACACGCGATGCCTACAATCGCTTTTTGGAGGTGGCTCCAAAGGCTCTCCGCCCGGATTATTTTCTCTCGTGGATAGGTTCCGACCCCCACACACCTTATTATTTTGCGAAGGTGAGGAAGCATAACACCCTCTTCTTAGAAGAATTGGTGAAAGACATACCTATGCATCACGGCATCTTTATCGATGTTTTCCCCTTCGACCGCATACCGGATAATCTCCTTTTGCGAAAGATACATCGTGCCGGTGTTAACTTCCTCAAGTGCTGTTTGTTGGGGAAAGAGATATGGTTGTGGCGATATTTCGGAAAGTGTCAAACCCCGACACCCACCAATCGCGGTCCTCTGCCCTGTCTGCTCACTCGCGTGGTCAATGCTATATTTGCCAAGAAAACCATTTATCGTATGATGGTAGCCGTGCAGGGTATGTTCAACCGCTGTTCAACCACCCATTTCAATAACACCGTAACCAGGACCGACGTTGTGTCGGAAGCCGACTTACGACAGCTCGACACTATGCCTTTCGGTCCGCTCATGGCAACAACGCCCCACGATGTAGAACATTTCCTGCGGTCCAACTATCCCTCTCTCCACCGTTTTACGCCCGAAGAGCAGGCTCAAATCACCAATCACTGTCCCGAGAAACTGCGTTTTAGCAAGTCTGTGTGATAACACTACCGCCCCATTCTTTAATTCTGAGTGCCGCGTTGTATATCCCCGAACTCACGTTAAGCGGCTTTACCGGCAAGGCAGGAAAAGTGGAGACCTACAACACAGATAGGGGGGTGCATGCCCATATATTGGCATACACCCCCCACACCGTCATCAATATTGCAATAGGACAGCTATTTCAGCACTTTAAGTTCTGACAAGAAAACAGCACTTCCAATTTCACTGCTTTGGAAAGTAGACACCGTTTTCATTCTTATAGATTTTACCTTCTGGGCAGAATAGAACACAATGTTCCAAGGCTCCTGCTTGTCGGTGGGTGCTTTGGAATTGACGGCAACACCCAGTTTAGAATAGGTATTTCCGTCCGACGACCCCTGGATTTCTACTTCTTTGATGAAATAGTTTCCTAAATTCTCTCCCCCAATAAAGCCCGTAGGTGTGAGTTGAAGGGCAGAAAACTCGGTTTCTTCCTTGAAGTCAATCTTAATATAAGAATATGCGTTCTCTGTAATCATGTATTTGGCGAAGTTGGTAATATCGCCATCGCTCAATGCCGAGCCCGGTGCGCCATAATATCCGCAGTTAACCGTATACTTCTGTACATCGATGGTTTGCAGCTTATCAACAGAACCTTTGGGATTGACCCATAGAATTTCTTTGTTAAGCTCCCATACATAAGAGTTGTACTTATCGCTTATCTTTATGCCGTCCAAACTCTCAAAAGTAAAGGCCACCAGTCCTTTTTTGGTTTCGCCCAGTTCAAGCAGCTGCTTCGACTTGTCGTTGAGTACTATCCTAAAAGGCATTTCGCTCTTCATCTGTCCCTGCTTAACTGTAACAGAAGCAGTTTCAAACTTCAAGGCCTCTTCGTCTACCACGACATAGCTGTCGCCAAGGTCCTTTCCGAGCTTGGCATTGTCTACCTTCAGCTTAAAGGCAAGGTCTTTCTCGGCCGGTACGGTCAGCTGTACATAAAACTTAAGCGTATCGGTAGGAATGTCGAGCATGGCCGACGATCCGGCCTGGGCATAAGCCGTCAGTCTGTGATTCTTCATACCATAGGCATGGTTATCGACAAAAGCAATCTGTGAAGCGTTGTCGCCAGTTTCGGGATAGAGTGGTGTTCCCACCTCCTGTTCGCTCTGGCATGCGACAAAAGCCATAGGCAGCAGCATGAGCGTGGCTGCCTTTATCATTGTTTGAATATTCTTTTTCATGTTCTTTTACTATCAACATAATGTTTCTTACTTACCGTCAATTCTCACATCAGAGGTCCATTCGATGTTTCCGTTGCCGTCCACTTTCGCCGTATTGCCGTTCTTGCGGGCATCGGTAAAGTTGTCTCCCTTGCCTTCATCAAACTTGAAATAAGCAAACAAACCTTCGGATGCAGGATCCACAGCATACATGTTATTGGCAATCTGAGGCTGTGTCAGTGCTTTTTCCCAAAGACGGAACTCGCTCACCTTGATATTTGCCTTGAGCCATTCATACCGCTCGTTGTTATTTCCGAACCAGATATTGTTACGGCTCAGTTTGACACTCTTTCCGGGAAGATTCACTGTATTGTCGAGAACACCATTGACATAAAGAGCAAGTGATGTGCCGGTGCAGACAAAGGCGATGTGATACCATTTGTTGGCAGCAAACTGCGTGTTGCTGTTGAGCTGTCCGCCCTGAGTCTTGATGTTGAGCCTGTTGCCTTCGATGGGTGCATCTCCAAAGCGTGAGAAGATTTCTCCGCCATCTGTTCCCCAACCGCAGAAGAGCTGTTGGTTGTTCATCTTGCCCACACCCTCACCCAGCTTATCGGCATTAACGCAGAATTCCACTGTCCATTGAGTGAGTTCGAGATCTTCCTTCATCGAAAATCTGATGACATTGCGGAAGTTATAAGTAGGCACGGCCTGGCGTACCACCTTGTCGAGCAAATAAACGATAGAGCCTCCGGAACTGAGAACGCTCTGCTTGCCGTCTTTGCTCACAAGTTTCAAAGGTATGGCGAGTTTCTCCGCGTTCTTTTTCTGTGCCTCGGTAAAAGGCTTGATTTTAATGTCGATTATATCCGACAGACTCTCGCCGGCTGCCACCTTGACTGTTTTGGCCGACATTTCATAACCGTTTTCGGGCAGCTGTTTATAATTGGTAAAATGCTCTTTGTTGTATCGGTCGAGTGCTGCCTGGTCTAGCACCAAATCGAAGTTGCAATCTTCCCGGGCCGGGTCAGACAACTGTACATTGAACTTTACTTCGGTCATGCCTTCATCTTCCACCGTGAGTTTTTGGCTGGTGTTGCCGTTGGTCTTGGTCTGTGCGATAAAAGCCTGATTGTTCAAGACATCATATTGGGCATTGTCGCAGGAAGTGACCACCGCAAGTGCCAGTCCGGCCAGAGTAAGGAAGGAGTACTTCCTGATATATTGATGTATCATGTTTCTTGTTGTTTTTAAGTTTACTTGTTTCTTGGGTTTTGTAATTGTATTGCTTTACGCAGATAAGGATATGTGTTGAGTGTCCCCTGGGCACTGTATTCATATTCCATGTGGAAAGTTCCAAGACCACCCTTAGGATAAGTCTGACCGTCAAAGGTGGGATTCCACAAGGCAAAACCGATAATACTTTTAGCCAACCAACGCTTTTCCTTGCCTATAGTTTCCCATTTGAGCATGGTTGTGGGAGCCAATCCTTCATATAAGCTTTTTGTATTCTCGCCTTCAGATACCGAAAACTTATATTCTGAGATATTGCTACCATCTTCGAAATTCTCGGTTATGATGGTTTTCTTGCAGAATTGTTCGGGAGTGAGTACCTTTTTGAAGTGTTCGTACTGCTTATCGAGGCGGCTTTGCAATTCATCCCCGCTTATTCTTCGGGCAGGCGAATAAGCTTGGAGTATGAAATAATCGAAATAGCCAGCTAAAGTATCGGGCAATTCTCTTGGTTCTCCATCAACCACAAACATCTTTCCTGTACCCGACTTAGGTCCCAACTCTTTAGAAAGAACCTTGACAAAATGCACGATGTATGCTTTGTCGTTCCAAAGTTCTTCCTCAGCCTTGAAGCCAATCTGTGCAATGAAAGGTTCGGCATCCATATCAAATCCGTCATAGTTATAGGTTCTGATAGTATCAAGAATGGCCTTGGCATATTTCTCTACAGCAGCCAACCGAGATTCAGCTGTTTCGCCCCATCCCCAGAATTCATGCCGAAAATTTTTTCCAGGATTCTTCTCTTCCCAGTCGGCAGGCTGTTCGGGTGTGAGCTGATCTCCAATGTCATGCACCTGCCAGCAGATGAGTACCTTGGTTCCTTTTACCTTCTGCACAAACTTCAAGTCTTCTTTTTGTTCTTGAGTGGGGTTTTTCCAGTTACCCCACAACGAAACAAAGTCAACGCTGTCGGGAAGTCCGGACAAGGACTTTTCCAACGAGGCACTGCGACCTGCCCAACCACCAAACCATCCAAAAGCCACCGGGTGGTCGCTCTTCTTATAGTTGCGCAGCTGTGCATAGTATGCCTCGCTTCTGTTGTTCACAGTCAAATCGGCAGGATTCTTAGCTTCCATGTCGGTCCAGTCGCTGCACGAAGTAAAGAGCAGCATGGATGCTATGGTCCAAAGACAGATATTATATATATTCTTCATTGTTATGATTCTTTATGTTAGTGTTCTTTTTATTCATTATCTTTTCTGCCACCACATCCTGGTTGTGTAATCGTCAGGTCCGTTGAGGAGAGCTTTGGCTTTCTCTAAATTAACCGGGTTTTCTGTTATTTCCGTGTCAGCAAAAGGGATACGGTTGGCCACTTGAAGACCTGTTGCCGTGCTTTGCATCAGCTTAAACACCTTGGGATAACCTGTACGACGAATCTCGCACCAGCCTTCTTGTCCGTTGGGATACAAGGCAATCCATTTCTGAACAATAAGCCTTTCGAGTTGTTTCTCCTCTTCGTCTTGATCGTTCCAAGCCACAGTAATATTGCTAGGGCTGATAGCTTGTTGGCCGAACCCATCCTGTGCGTCCTGATAGTTGGCAGGCGTGTTCCACGAATTGTAGATATAGGTGGTTGCATCTCCGGCTTCCCACTGTTCAAACGACAGGCGAATACCCTTTTCATAGAGATCCTTGGCTGTGCCTCCCATACCTTGCCATCCGGCCAATACGCCTTCGGCCTGACAGAAAGCCATTTCGGCTGCAGTCAGCCATACCCCCTTAGTGTTGTTTGAAACATTGGCTGCCGAATATTTAACGTCAGCAATACTCTTGTTTCCGATTTTTGCCCCGGCCCGACAGCCGATGATGGTCCTTGCCCCGACAGCTTTCTCTGCCACTTCTTTGAAATATTTAGGCAAACGTGGGTCTTGATAACCGTTCATATAGCTTTCGATATCGGCACAGGCACGGCTGTCTCCCCACTCTACAGAGGTTTTATACAGGCCATGAGGTATGAATGTAATGGCACAGTTTTGCTCGTTGGCATTGATAACTCCGGCCTTAACGGCTTCTTCACCATATTTCTGTGCCTTTACAGGGTCGGCAAAACGCATGCGTACAGCCATTCTCAGCTTAAGAGAATTGGCAAAGCGCATCCAGTTCATGAACTTTCCGCCATAAACCTTATCGTACATTTTATTGGCTTCAAATGCCTCGTTGCCGCCAATCTGTGCTTTAAGTATGGTTGTGGCTTCATCCAAGTCGGCGATAAGTTTGTTATATATCACCTCTTGCGACGAATAGGCATTGGCATCTTCCTCTGCTCCGATAGGGAAAGGTCCGTACTTATCGGTAAGGCGGAGATAACCATGAGTACGCAAGATAAGGGCCCAAGCATAGTTCAAATCTTTTTTTCCGGCATTAAGACGAAGCACTTCGTTAAATGCAGAAACAAACTTGGGGGTAATCGACTTGAACGGATAACGCACCCAACTTGCAGGAGCATTCATCGTTGCAAAGTTGCTGCTTGACCATCCGTCTTTGGCATAAGTCATATAACGTCCCAGATAATTGCCAATCAAATCCTGATCCATCTGAAAATCATTCTCCTGCTCTGGGAACACAGCATTCTGCATCTGTACAAGAAACGAACCGATGGTATAATTGTCTCTTCCCAACTCTTCGGCAGAAGCATACTTGCCCGGACGGTTGGCATCCTCAAAACCGGCGGTACACGAAGACAATGTACCAAGAGCCATAACAGCAGCCACGCCGGCTATTGTTGTCTTTGAAATATATTTTTTCATTACTAAAGTCATATAATGATTAAGATTGTGCGGTTAAAAATTCACGTTGACATTGAATCCCAACGAGCGAAGGCTTGGCTGCATGAAATAATCGAAACCTTGATAATAGGTTCCTGTTGATGCTGTCGTTTCGGGGTCGAACGGGGCCTTCTTGTAAATCATAAGCAGATTGTGAGCCGTCAGACCGACTGTCAGGCGAACACCCTTAATAAAGTTCTTAGGCAGCATATAGCTAAGGTGAGCTTCTTGCAGGCGTACATTCGTTGCACTGTAGATATACTCCGACCAAATGGGGTTGCTTCCACCCGCAACAGAGTAATAGCCTTCTGCATCCACCTTGCCGCTATTAACCATGACACCGCCGTTATCGCGAGCTATGGCAGAGGCTTTAGACACGCCGTACTGATCGAGAATGGCCTGTGTCTGACTCATCACGATACCGCCCAAACGAGCTGTAAGCAAGAAACCAAGGTTAAGTCCTTTCCAAGTAAAGTCATTGGAGAAACCAATATTGCCCTTAGGTAATACAGAACCGCGGTATATAGGATTGGTGAGGCTTTCCTGCATCACATTCTTATTGCTGCCAAGTGCGATGTTTCCGTCGGCATCACGTTTAAAGTCGGTTGTGGTATAAATATCTCCCATAGTACCGCCTTTCTTGAGAATGATGCTAATGCCATTGAGTCCGCCCATGTTAAGGACTTCGTTGGGGTCGTCCAAAAGATTGACAATCTTGTTCTCGTTCATACTATAGGTAAGCGTAGAGTTCCAAGAAAAGTCGCCCCATGTCTTTTCATAGCCCAATGATAACTCCAGACCACGGTTTCGTACATTACCCGTTTGGATATACTCTTGATTGTATCCGCCTCCTGCAGGAATGGATCTCAAGAATGTCTGCTTGCGAGTGTTCGACTGATAGAGCGTAACATTCAGTGACAGAGAATTGTTGAAGAACCGCGATGTCAAGCCGGCTTCCCACGAGTCGGTACGTTCCGGATAAAATGTTTCGGGGAACTTATAGGTGATTGTATTGTAAGTTCCCGACGAAGGATTATACCCATAACGCCACAGAGAAGATATGTTGGGCTTAATGGCCGAACCTACAGAAGCCCATGAGGCACGCACCTTCATGTAATTGACAAACTTGGGAAGTTTTACCATTTCAGAAATTACCAATGATGTACCCACCGAGGGATAGAAGAACGAGCTGTGAGCTGTTCCATCGAGGGCCGAATCCCAATCGTTACGGCCTGTCAGGGTTAGATAGACCATACTTCTCCAACCCAATTCTACATTGGCGAAGAGAGAATTGATGTAATGTTTGTTCAACTCGTATATGGGACGGTTGTCGTTGGTCACCTGTCCATAGTCTATACCATTAGGCGTAAAGATATTGGAAGGAGCCTTTAAACCGCCCTGATAGCCGCCTACATCATACTTAGAACGTGAGAACGAACCTCCGACATTGGCACCAAGACTGAACTTTTCCCAGCTCTTGTTTATATTGGCCATCAAGTCGCCATAGAGGTTTTGGTCGTTTATCTTACCATATCCATAGTAACCATATTCTGAATGCGAGAACAGATTAATGGTAGAGGCATAGCGTTTGTCTTCCTGTTTGGTATAAGCATCGTCCCAACGCAAACGGCCTGTAACATCGAGCCAATCCATCACTTTATACTTCAAGCTGGCATTGACCATGTAGCGTCCTTTCTTATTGGTGCGGTTCATTCTGTTGGCAATCCAATAAGGGTTCTGCATACTCAAGGCATCTCCGTAGTTCCAGTTCTGCATATATATTTTTCTGGTCGGATCCCACAGCTCGTAAGTACGGATGGCATCAAAACTTTCTCCGCGTGGGAAAAGATACACTGCCGGAATGGGGTTGAAATATTCACCTTGTGCCGTCATGTTCTTGTCGTTCTCAAGGATATAGTTGAAACCGAAAT
>JALEWR010000075.1 GCA_022783515.1 Prevotella sp. | reverse complement strand
AGATGCTGTATCTACCACATACCCCTCGGTTTCCAAGTTGAATTTCAGTATCTCGCACAGGTCTTTTTCATCGTCAACGACCAATATTTTTACTATTTCTTCAGCCATAACGTGTTGATTGAGTTCAATTTCTCTTCCATTTCATCATTCTTCATACCCAATTCAATGGTATAAAGGATATGATTTTCAAGCCAAAGATAATATTTTTTCTTGAAATAGATTGCGTTTTTTATATTGTATTACGAACTGCAATAACATATTAATGAAATGGTATTTGATTTTCGGCAACTACTGCTTTGATGTTTTGCAACTGCTTCTAAAAAGTAAAGCAACGACACCCACAACTGTTCACGACAAATAATCAATTGCCTAAGTCTTCTCTGAAAGAAAGGTCATCTCAGCTATCATGCCGAAACCTACAAGAACTTGATGTTGTGAAAAGTTGTGTGTGTAGTTGCCAAAAACAAAACTGTAGCTGCAGAGCTATAAACCGGTCGTTGCAAAATCTATTTTTCTCTACACCTCAAAGGAGGAAATAACCAATCAAAGCGGATACTCATCAAAGGCATAGAGCACGGTGGAGAGATAGCGTTCGCCGGTGTCGGGCAAGAGAGTTACAATCTTTTTGCCTGCATTCTCGGGACGTTGGGCTATCCGAGCAGCAGCGAAGGCGGCAGCACCCGATGAGATTCCCACGAGCAAACCTTCTTGTTGTGCCAACTCTCTACCGGTACGGATAGCGTCGTCGTTATCCACCTGCACAATCTCATCCGCTATTGCGACATTGTAAGTGTCAGGAATAAAACCTGCACCGATACCTTGTATCTTGTGTGGTCCACTCTGTCCACCACTCAACACGGGCGATGCACTGGGTTCAACAGCCACAATACGAATGCCGGGATTTTGCTCCTTCAGATACTTTCCTACCCCCGAAAGGGTGCCACCTGTACCTACCCCTGCCACGAAAATATCGATATCGCCGTCGGTATCCTTCCATATCTCCTGACCAGTGGTAAGATAATGTTTCTCGGGATTAGCCATATTTTCAAATTGTTGTAAAATAACAGCTCCCGGGATGCTCTTCTTCAATTCTTCGGCAGCTTGTATAGCTCCTTTCATTCCTGCCGTTCCAGGTGTGAGATGCACTTTCGCTCCGTATGCTTTCACGAGGTTACGACGTTCCACACTCATGGTTTCGGGCATCGTAAGAATCAGTTGGTAACCCTTTACTGCCGCCATCAATGCCAAGCCCACGCCGGTATTACCACTGGTTGGTTCGATAATGGTCGCCCCCGGAGCAAGTATCCCACGAGCCTCAGCATCTTCTATCATTGCCAAAGCGATTCTGTCTTTCACACTTCCACCGGGATTGAAGTATTCAATCTTAGCAATGACAGGTGTCGAAAGTCCTTTTCCGGCAGAAAACTTACCTAATTCGAGGAGTGGAGTACCACCCACCAAGTCGGTCAAACGTTGTGCTATATTCTTCATAATGATTTCCTTTCCTTATTTGTTTTTATTGTTATTATTTTCTATCGGCAAAGTTACGACAAACAAAATACCCCCACAATACCACAAATATGGCATTTTGGGGGAATGATTAACAGTCAGGAGCTTATTCAACCATCCTATCAGCCTTGCTGTTTTCTGTCTGCCGACGCATGGTTTCTACAGGTTTCTGCTCTCTATTCAAGTACCTTTCGATATCTGCCCGTATCTTTTGAAATAGCGGACATAGCATATAGCCGCGGTTACGCTTAAGGATGGGCAGTATCTCGGCAATGCTATGCTCGTAACTACTCAATTCGTTGCGTAGCTGAGTGTGATGCAACGCCTGACGGTAAATCTCACTTTCGCGTAATTTGATGAGGCGATTGCACACGTCAGAGAGCATGGGCATGATGAGTGTATCGAAAAGATGATGCCCCTGTATATAAAGATAGGTGGTGGGAGGGGTAACGCCCAGTTGAGTGAGATGTGTTTTCAGTCGTTCATAAGTTTCGAGCGAATTGCGGTGATGCGTCCTTAATTGCTGCACCTTACGATTAACCTTACTCTCCAAATTTTGCAAGATAATAATGGCTTTTTTCATGTCAAAACGACCTGTTTCTATTATCTTATTAAAGTCGGTGATAGTAAATTCGTTGTTACCTGCATATAAATAATGCCAAATATTCCACACAAAGAGGGGATAGATAATCTCCGAATAACGCAGAATAAAGGCATTAAAATCGAATAAACTTTGATCGGTGAGGGTGATAGATACGCAAACGTCGTGCAAGGAAGGTGCATAACTCTGCATATTTTCAATGGAATAGGCATATGTATGAAAGATATAAGGATTATTGAGAATGGCTTGAGAGTTGTGAGTGGTGCCTTGCATCAGATAATCATAATCGGCATCCACACAAGCAATCATGTCTTGTCCCACTTGTTTGTCAAGAAGTGCCATGAGAGCGGCTTTCTTTCCTCTGCCCATCTTACCGCCGCGAGTGGGGAGCATCACCTCAAAATATCTATTTTCATCTTCAAATCCACTCAACACCGCGTGCCAAAAAATCACATCATCATAGCTTTCGACGTAGGCAATGATACGTCGTCGTGCTTTCTTTGAAGTCATCTTGTTGGCGGCTTCAAAATAGTTGGAATTGAGGTGGTCGCCCAATCTTGATGCTGCCATACTATTCGCTGATGAGAATGTCTGTCACTTCGGTTACTCTATCCATCCATCCATTCATGATAACGGCAGGACTATGTGTCGTCAATATAATCTGTACATGAGGGTTGAGTTGAAGAATGAGGTCGATGAGTTGCTTTTGCCATTCGATGTGCATACTCACTTCGGGCTCGTCCATCAACAAGACATGAGGCTCACCATCTTCTATCAACACCGTGAGAAGAATGACCAAAATTTGCTTTTCACCACCCGAGAGTTGGTAGGGCAATAGCGTTTCGCCTATCTGCGAGAACTTTACCTCGTTGGCGGTGCGTATAATGGTCTTTCCTGTTTCGGCAAACAAACTGTCGATGATATCTTGAAACATGGTCTTAGGTCTGCTCAATGCCTGTGCTTGTTCGGCAGCATCGGCAGCACCACTTTGCAAAACCTCGATGATACGATTGCCCACATCCACTTGATAGTCCAAAAACTTACGCTGAAGTTGATACAATTGTATATCCAACTCTGTGGCAACAGGCATGCCCATGGTGTTGGCCAAGTCCACATTCACCAACGGACGATCGAACGAACGTATCACGTCGTACCTTACTCGAGTGGCATTCTCCGGTTCAACCTTGATATGTACGCCTTTCACCAAGTGGTCGCAAAACTCTCCTGTGATAGGTAACGACTTGATGACTTTGTTCAGAATCGTACTCTTACCTTGTCCGTTAGCACCACTCAAGATATTCACCTGCGGATGAAGTGTCCACTTAATGTGTTTTCTACCACTCCATAAGGCATCAATCTCAATTTCTTTGATATAGTCGGCATATTTCTTCATCTTCGTCCTTGTTTATTGCTAAGTGAGCTATTCCTAATTACAAATATAGTTATTTAAAATGAAAACCACTAACTTTGCCGTATAATTAACGTCAATTCGGCTGATTACCAAACCGACGGTCGACGAGTTTATAAATAGAGGAGTTAACAGGTAGATAAGTTTTGGGCAGATTAAGCTTTCCACAAAAGGCCGGAAAGAAAATTTAACCACAAACAAATCGTGATGGTAAAAGATGCAATGAAGCCAACCAACTTGTTCGCTTGTCGCCTCGTTTACTTGCCAACCCAATTCAAATACAAAGATTATTATAAGATATGCAACTTTCAACAGCACTTTTAGCCCATTTGTCTATGTTCTTTGCTTGTGCCTTTTGGGGGTTGATGGCTCCTTTGGGCAAGGACGCCATGAGCCACGGAATCGATGGCATGGCTATGGTTTCGTTTCGTGTGGCAGGTGCCATGAGCTTGTTTTGGACCACCTCTCTCTTTTTCAAACAAGAGCGTGTGCCACTCAAAGACTTCCTTCTTCTGGGCTGTGCAGGTGTCTTTGGCCTGGTGTGCAACCAGTGTTGCTTTACCATCGGCCTGAGTCTTACCTCTCCCGTCAACGCCAGTATTGTTACAACTGGTATGCCCATCTTTGCCATGATTCTCTCTGCCATTATCTTGAAAGAACCGCTTACCGGCAAGAAAGCTTTGGGCGTACTGATGGGATGCAGTGGAGCCTTAATCTTGATTCTCACAAGTGTCGCAGCAGCCAACAACCGGGTGGGCGACATTCGGGGCGACTTACTTTGCCTGACGGCTCAATTCTCTTACGCCTTATACCTTTCCCTATTTAACAAACTGGTAAAACGCTATTCGGTTATCACTGTCAATCGTTGGATGTTTCTTTGGGCAACACTCCTCATTTTGCCCTTTAGCTACACCCATATCCTATCCATTCCTTGGGCCGATGTACCCATCAAATCCTGGTTTGAAACGGGGTATGTGGTTGTGGTTTGCACCTTTGTGTGCTACCTTCTCATCATGTTTGCACAAAAAATACTTCGTCCCACGGTGGTAAGTATATATAATTATGTGCAACCCTTGGTGTCGGTGATAGTCAGCTTGCTGCTTGGCTTAGCGTCGTTGCAATGGACTCACGCCCTTGCCGTAGCCCTTGTCTTCAGCGGAGTATGGTTAGTGGTGAAGAGTAAGAGCAAAAACGACATCGAGAAAGCCAAACAGTCGTGATGCAATTTGTTCGTGGTTAACCCACGTTTGGTTTATATTTACCAAAAAAGCAGACGAGTCAACAAGCAAGTGATTCCTAATATTAAGGAATTAAAACTAACTTACTTGTTGACTCGTCCGCTTATCTACTTGTCAACTGTTGGCTCGGCATCTGCCTGTCACCACTTACTTTCCCTTTCCGACAGGGAACATCGTGAAGCTCCACTTATAATCGCGATTGGCGGGAATACTGTGTGCCAAGCTTGGGCGATCGCCCCAGCTATCATAACCTGCCACACCTTGTTGCTTCATATCTATACACACTTCCACAAAATTTCGTGGAGTGAGGTCGTTGATGTGAGTTTGACGTCTCAACACATTTTTAGCTGCATTCTCATCATGGTTTAATACCTCCATAGGAGTGAAGTTATTCCATTGATAAGGACGATTCACTGCTTCTTCCGAGTCGTAATCTTCCACGGCATTACGCAGAGCGTTAAAACCTATGGTTTCTTCGGCACGGATGAGCAAACCACGACCATTGCCTTGTGACAGACGCACCCAACGGGTATCGGTGCGGTGTCCGCTCTCTTGTGGACGCACATAATTGGTTTCACTTAGCTTTTCGGCTGTGGTGGTATATACGTCTACAAAGCTGCCGGCATTACGGTCTATATAGTTTTCTTCCGGCCCACGACCGAAGTATGACACCATGTTCATGTTCACAGGCAGACGCATACGCATACCAATACGAGGCACCACCAATCGTGATGCGGCTTTGCGAGCGGCCTCCTGGCCCGGCGAGAAAGTTGCCAAACGTGTAGCTTCAGACACTTCGGTCTTGCCTTCCTTCATATCAGTAGAATTGAAAGTAATATCGGCACGCACCACGCCATCGGGATGGATGGTATAATTCACACCATATAAGTTGCCCGCTGCCAAAAGATAATGAACCGAAAGAATGGCTGTCTGACCCTCTACCTTCACCTGTGCATCGGTCACTTGGAAGTTCTTACTGCTTGCCTTCCACACTTGTTCGCGTTTAGGCTGCCCATTACCATAATCATTATCATTGGGAGCACGCCAGAAATTGGGTTGCAAGCCAAAGCCTTCGTGGAAATATTCTGTGCCGTCTACCTTATAAGAAGTTACGAGTCCGTTCTTACGATTAAAGACAAACTGCATCTTATCCGACTTCACCACAATTTCGTCGCCCCCATCTGCCACTTGCAATCGGCCGTTTGCCTTATGCTGGGGCATGGGCAATGGGTCGATAGGAAGACGGAACTGTTCGCCTGCAATCTGATGTCCGACCGGCACCAAAGGTTCTGCCTCGGTGGTGGTAACAGCAAAATCAACGAAATATTCGGTTGCCACACGTTGCTTCAAGTTGCCCACCGCCACATTCACCTCACGACTTCCTTGTGGGGCAATATCCAAACGCATCTTTCCGCTCTTCAAGGTCTTGCCATTGGCTTTCACCGTATAGTGTACTTGATACTTGTTTAAATTAGTGAAATAGAAACGATTCACAACCTTGAAGCGGCCTTGTTTCAAGTCTACAGCTTCAAAACCTACATTCTGATAAGCATATTTCACCTCTTGCATAGCAGGGTGCGGTGTGCGATCGGGAGCAACAATACCATTGCAACAGAAATTTCCATCGCTGGGTGCATTTGTTCCGAAATCGCCGCCGTATGCCCAATAGGGTTTACCATTTTCATCCTTGCACAATATTCCTTGGTCTACCCAGTCCCAGATATAACCTCCTTGCAGGTTGGGATACTTATAAATAGCTTGCCATTGTTGGTTAAGCTTGCCACTGGAGTTACCCATGGCGTGCGAATATTCAGAGGGAACGATAGGTCGGTCGCTACCTTTACGGCCGATATCTTCCAACCATTCAGCCGAGGGATATTGTGGAACATACATGTCGGTATTCCATTCCCACAAAGCACGCTCGTAGTTAACAGGGCGATTCATACCCTCCTTTTCTCTTTCTTTAATAAAGAGATAAGTTTGATAGAAGTTATACCCATTGCCGGCTTCATTTCCTAAAGAGAAGAATGTTACGCTAGGATAGTTCTTATTGCGTTCGTACATATTGCGGGTACGGTCCATATGCTTGGCCAGCCAATCGGGATGATTGCCCAAACTACCGCCTTTACGCAAGTCATAATACATACCATGGCTCTCGATGTTAGCCTCATCGTAGACGTAGAGACCATATTCGTCGCACAACTCATAGAAACGGCGGTCTTGGGGATAGTGAGAAAGACGAACGGTGTTGATGTTATGCAATTTCATTAGTTCAAAATCGCGACGCATCAATTCTTCTGTTACATAATGACCTGTCTTTTCGTTGTGTTCGTGAATGTTCACACCTTTAAGCTTGATGGGCTGTCCATTGACCATAAATACCACATAAGGTTTGCCATTGGCTGCTCGTTGGTCTATTTCTTTTATCTCCAAACGGCGGAAACCCACGTTATAAGGTATCATTTCTTTAACCTTTCCATCCTCTTCCAAACTGATGAGCAACTTATAGAGGTTAGGATGTTCTGATGTCCATGTCTTAACGGCAGGCAGTTGACGCTCGAACGATACTGCCTTTTCGTACAGGCGTTGTTCGTTTAATGCCACCTGCTTGCGTTCAGAAGCCACAATCTTGCCTTGAGCGTCGAGCAATTCGTAAGCTACAGTGGCTTTGCTACCTGCTGTTCCATTCTTAAGGTTAACATCCAACTTAAAGATACCGTTCTTATAACTGTCGTCCAAGGTTGAGAGAATATTGAAATCCTGCACATGGGTCTTGGGTTGAGCATAGAGAAAGACATCACGCTCGATACCACTGATGCGGAACATGTCTTGACATTCTAAATAAGAACCAGTACTCCAACGGAAAATCTTCAACACAAGGGTATTCTTACCTTTTTGCAAATACGGATTGATAAGAAATTCCGCGGGGTTCTTAGAGTCTTCGCTATAACCCACTTCCTTGCCGTTGATATAGGTGTAAACACCCGACTTGGCTCCTGCGATATGCAAGAAGATGTCGCGACCATCCCAGCTTTCGGGTATTTCAAAGGTGCGTTGATATACACCCACGGGATTCTCTTCCGGCAATTGTGGTGGCTCGGGGAAGCGAGGCTTAAATTCATAACCATGATTGGTATAGATGGCGGTACCAAAACCTTGTACCTCCCAGTTGCCCGGCACTTTGATTGTCTTCCAACTGATGTTAGCACCCGATTGCTCAATGTCCTTGGGCAGATTCTTATAAGCATCTACATAATAAAAATTCCAAGTGCCGTTGAGCAACTGATAATAACTGCTTTTCTCGTATTTACCTGTCAAAGCGTCGCTTCGACGGTCGTAAGTCATAAAAGCCGAGCGAGGCTTTTCTCTGTTAACGCCCACACACTGCACGTCTTGCCAATGGGGCAAGGTTGACTGTTGTGCATAGGCACTTTCTGCCGCTGCCGCCAATGTCAGTGTACAGAAAATTGTTTTTAGTAGATGTTTCATTTAACTGGATAGGTTTATTTTTTTTGTTATTTAGTATCTTTAAAACACAGATTGCAACTCATGTCTCTCAAACGTTTATTCAACACTCTTCAAGAAACGGCATAAAATATAGCGTAAAATTACACAATAAGTACTAGTTCACAGCAAATAACAACTATTTTATAATTAATTTAACAGAAAAAACTTTCATTTTGTACAATCGACGACCGTCTACTGCCAGTAACTGAAGACTGAACTGCACAGCGAACCAGACTTACTCGCTCCGCATTTCAGCCTCAACCGCTATGCAATACAGCCTGAATTGGCGGGTAATACATAAGCTATGCCGTATTTATTCGCGACATACAGCATGGTTATTCACGCTAATTCGTTATATTTGCAATTATAACATAGAATCAATAACAAGATGATTAAAAAACTTTTTCTTCCGCTTCTGGCTTGCTTTTGCAGCTCTCCTGTTTGTTCACAGACAACTGCGGCACAAGACGATAATATTAAATTGCTCGTTGGAACCTACACCGAGGGTGGCAATTCGCAAGGTATTTATCTGTTCAACTTTAACCAATCTACAGGCACTTACCAACTTGTGAGTGGTGCGGAAGCTCATAACCCATCGTTCATCACCCTGTCGAAAGATAAAAAGCATGTCTATGCCGTGAGCGAATATAATGATGGTCGGCAGGGCATCTACTCGTTCAGATTGGATGAGGATAAAAATCAACTCATCAACCCTGTTTTTCTGAAGAATTATACCGAGACAAAGGATAAGGCAGACGACAAAAAGACAGGCGGCGATCCCTGTCATATCCGTCAGGTGGGACATCATGTCATTACCGCCAACTATACAGGCGGTAGTATGTCGGTGGCAGAATTAACCGATAAAGGCGAATTGAAAGAGCTGAAAAAAGTTTTTTCTTTCCAAAACAAAGCATCCGAAAAGGTGTCGCACATCCATTGTATCATTCCCTCGCCCGATGGACTACATCTGTTCGCAACCGACTTAGGTATGGATTGTATCTATCGTTTTGATGCACATCCGGAGGCTCAAGGCACCACCAACCAGGTGATTGACAACATCAAAATGGCATATCGCGGCAAGCAAGGTTCCGGCCCTCGCCACCTCACCTTTCATCCCAACGGAAAATATGCCTATCTCATCAACGAACTGAATGGTGAAGCGGTGGTCTTTGCCTATCAAGGAGGTGAGTTGAAAGAGGTGCAAACCATCATGGCAGATGAGGGCAAAGGCGGTGGAAGTGCAGACATACATGTGAGTCCCGACGGTCGTTTCCTCTATGCGTCGCACCGCTTAAAGAAAGACGGGCTCTCGATTTTTACCATAGATACCACAACAGGAAAAATCACCAAGGTGGGTTATCAGAAAACCGCCAAACATCCTCGTAACTTCAATATCACTCCTAACGGCAAATTTCTGCTTGTAGCCGGCAGAGATAACAACGTGATTGAGATTTTCAAAAGGAATGAACAAACAGGAAAACTGAAAAAGATAAAAAAAGGTATTGCGGTGTCTAAGCCTGTATGTGTAGAGTTTCTCACACTATAGAAAAAAGCGAATAAATCTGAGAAATCCGATTTATTCGCTTTTTTATTATTGCTACGATTTATTGATTATTCTTCAGCTTAAACGAAACCTCGATGCTTTCAATATCACTTGCAAAGGAGGGATCGGTGGAGAGGCGGTCTTCTACCTGTGTACAGCTATGAAGTACGGTGGAATGGTCGCGACCTCCCACGAGTTTTCCAATGCGACTGGCCGGCATCTTGGTATGTTTCTGTGCCAGATACATCACCACTTGGCGTGGTACGACATATTCTCGCTTGCGACTTTTGCTATTGACCGATGCAACAGACACATTATAGTGTTTGCACACCTTTTCCAAAATATCGTCGACGGTCAAAGGAGTATCGTCTATTTTCACTGCCCGCTTCACGATTCTTTCCGCCAATTTCATGCCCACTTCGACGTTATACACCACCGAATATGCCAACAATCCATTGACCACTCCTTCCAAATCGCGTACGCTACCGTTAGCTGTTTCGGCAATGAAGCGTATCACATCCTCAGGAATCGTTAAGCCGTCGCGACGCATTTTGCTATGAAGGATGTCCACACAAAGCTCCACATTGGGTTTTTCCATCTCGGCAATCAAACCACAAGAGAAACGTGTGATCAAACGTTCGTTCATACCCTTCAACTCAACAGGTGGCCGATCGGACGCCAAGATGATGCGTTTGCCATTTCTAGAGAGGTGATTGAAAATGTGGAAAAAGGTGTCTTGGGTCTTCACAGCTGTAATCCACTCCTGCACATCGTCCACAATCAGCACATCGATGGTTTGATAAAAGCTGATAAAATCGTTGGTTACATTCTTCAATCTTGCCTCAGAAAACTGCAATTGGAACAGACGTGCCGAGATATAAAGCACACGTTTTTGGGGATATAGCTCCTTTACACGCACTCCAATGGCATTGATAAGGTGGGTTTTTCCACATCCCGAAGGCCCAAAGATAAACATGGGGTTGAACTTGCTATTGTTGGGATGTTCGGCTATAGACAATCCGACGGAGCGAGGCAACTTATTACTTGTTCCCTCAATATAATTGGAAAATGTTTGATGCGGATTGAGTTGAGGATTTAAGTCGTTGGCAGGCGACTCCGCCATACCCTCCTTGGGTTGCTTCAAATCCTTTTTATTGTGGGGAGCCAGAACGTCTCCCATTCCCTCAGCCTCAAAGTCTTGCGTTTTCTTATGCTCGCTATCCACTATTACACGATAAGTAAGACGAATCTTTCCGCCAAAAGTTTGCAAAAAGATTTTAGCCAACAGGTGGATGAAATGTTCCTCCAAATATTCAGCAAAATACGGACTTGGCACTTTTATCACCAATACCTTTGTCTCGTCATTATACGATTCAAAGATAATGGGCTGAAACCAAGTTTCGTATTGCTGAGGAGTAACACTCTCGCGAACAAGCGACAGAGAGTCCTCCCAACATATGTTAGGGTTTTCTTTCATCGATAAAACACAGATTTTTGAACCGGGAGCCTATCCCAACATCATTTAGTGAGTGCAAATTTCGTAAAAAAAAATGGGACGAGCAAATATTTATATGAGTTGGTGAGGTTTTGAATTGGTGAGATTTCAAGTCATCAACTCAAAACCTTATTCGCTCTATCTCCCATTCTCATTATTGTCTTTCTTTCCAAAGACAGAGAAGTGAACATAGCGTTTGGGTTGCAGACGGAAGTTAACTAACAATGAGTCGGCACTCATGAGCGTGCGATTAAGGTTATTATATAATGACGCATCACGCATGAGCAAGCCTAAAGTTCCATCGTTGCTATTAAGCTTTTCGGTCATCTGCTGCACATTATTCAATGTTTCGTTTACCTTTCCCAGGGTAGTATGCACATCTACTGCTGCCAACTCGGCTGTTAACTTCTGCGTATTGTCCAAGATACCATTGGTCTTACCCATCATGGCAGGCACATTCTTGTTGAGTCCGGCCAACAAAGTGTTTAATTCTTGCGTAGAAGTCTTCAATCCTGTTGTTATCTCAGCAGTATTATTCACCGTTTGAGCTATAGCGGGATTAGCCAAAAGCGTATTGAGATGGCCCATGATAGAATCGAGCTTGGGCAATATCTTTTGTACTTCAGGCACCAAGGCCGCGGCTTCACCCATCGTACCCTTGTTGATACGCCCCATGATAATACCACCAGGGGCAATCTCTTCGGTGTTATTGCTCAAAATCAGGTTTACCTTTACATTACCCATAAAGTCGCTTTCAACCTCGGCAACCGATCCTACTGGCACGCCCATTCGCTTATCCAGTCCGACCGAAACCAAGATTTCGCCACCTTGTTCGTAATTATACACAATATCTTTGATGACACCTACCTTATAGCCATTGCTATAAACAGGCGTAGACGACGAAAGACCGCTAATATCCTTAAATACGATTTGATAAGTGTTATCATTAGAAAAAAGCGTTAATCCTTTTAAAAAATTAATTCCTAAGAAAAGGATGACTGTTGCCAAAATCGCCACCAAGGCAATCTTTATCTCTTTAGTAAACATCTTCATATTATTGCTCTCTTGATTGATATTTATATTCTTAATCCATCGAAAGATGTGGTATGACCGATAATCGCCCCA
>JALEWR010000120.1 GCA_022783515.1 Prevotella sp. | reverse complement strand
AGCGATGGCCATACCAACGGCCATTGGGGTTGCGTTCGCTCAACTTGTTCTTAGCCGATGACGAGCAATAAGAGGCGTATGGCTTGCCATCGTTGGTGAGCTGTTTCACCCGGTTGGTTTTGTTGTTGCGGATATAGAGGTTGAAACGATCGCCCAACATGGTGAAGAGAGAGTCGGCTGTTGTTGTGGTAACTCTTGTGTTGTTGGGTCTGCCTTTGGGTCGTTGAGCTGCGTCCTCCTTGTGTAGAGCCAATTTACCTGTGCGGCGGTCGTATATCAATACTTTTCCGCGGTTGCGAAAGGTAAAGCAGTCGGTGGAGTTTCCCACAAAGCGAATGCCAAATATACGCAGGTTGTCTTGGTTCACGGTGCTGTCGCCCGTGAGCTGCACATGCCGGTCTGTAAAACCTTTTATGTCGTTAATGAGAAGTTCGGTCTTACCGGTGGCGGCATCCATCAGATAGGTTTCAGGATGACCGCCCTTGAGTTGGGTGTAAGTGATATAATGGGTGTTGTCTACCCACGAGGGTAGCGACATCACATGTTCCGACAGCTTGCCGAGAACGGTTTTCTCCGAATGGAGTTCAGGAGTTTTCCAATTGTCTGTTTGTGCCATGGAGGTTAGTGTCCCCCACATCATCATCAATAAATAATATCTTTTCATCGTTTGTCGGGTTGATAGTTTTGAGCCATTTTTACAGCCTTCAAGACGTTGATGACACCCTGACTGATGCACTTGTCGGCATCTTTCATGGGTTCAACACTCTTCATTAATATATGGCATATATCTTGTGCTTTCAGTTTTGGGAAGTAGCTTCTTAATAGAGCCGCAACGCCGCTCACAATGGGAGCAGCCAATGAGGTGCCGTTTTCGGTGGCATAAACTCCACCCTCGGTGATGGCAGTGATATTCTCGCCGGGTGCAAAGAGATGCACTTCGTTCTTTCCGTAGTTGGAGAGCGACGAGCAAGAAGCGTCTTGTGCAGCAGCACCCACGCGGAGGAAGTTGGCAAAGAAACGTCCGTCGGCATCCTTGCCTGTGGGGAAATAGTATTGTTGGTCGATGTCAAGGTGGTTGTTGCCGGCCGCATGAACGATGATAACATCTTTCTTTGCAGCGTAAGCAATGGCTTCGTTTACCTCTTTGGGATGTGGCGAGGTGTATTTTCCCAAGCTGATATTCACCACTTTTGCCCCATTGTCCACGGCATAGCGTATGGCTGTAGCCACATCCTTGTCGTACTCGTCGCCATCGGGAGCCGCTCTCAGTACCATGATTTTTGCTTGTGGGAAAACTCCTCGTAACGCCGGCTCTTTGAAACCCTGCCCTGCCACCACGCCTGCCACAAAGGTTCCGTGATAACAACCCTCCGCCATCAGTTGAGCGTTGCCATAGAAGCGGTCGGCAAAATTGTCTATATCGTCGCCCATGAGCAGACGTTTGTCGGCATCTTTCTCTATGCCTTCCAAGCGTTTTCTCATCAGTCGGGTGTCGGCATGTTGCTTGTTCACAAAGTCGGTCCATGTCATGGAAACGGGACTTTTCATCAGTTGCACATAGTTGGCTTGTGCCGCCTGTAGCCACAGGCTGTCCTGCCAGGTGCTGTGCATCACGCCGGCGATGGTCAGTGTGTCGGCCTTTGTGCGTTGTCTCACGATTGAGTCCATCGTCATCACCATCTTCATGCGTTCCACTTGGAAACCATACATCCGCATATAGCCGCTGATGCCCGCCTTTTTCTTCATTCGTTCGTAGAAGTCGAATTCGGTTTTGTTGGCGGCAGTTTCGCGGGTGAGGTTTTTATATTGAGGATATAGGCGTTTAAACTGGCGAAACTCTTCTGTTCCGGCACTCGTCATATTGAACGAACCGTCGGCTGTTCCCAGAAAATTCCATCCATGAATATCGTCGGTATATCCATTGCGATCGTTGTCTTTACCATCGCCCGCCTTCTCTTTGGGATTTGTCCAAAGCGTGCTTTTTAAGTCGGTAACGGTGGTGTCAATGCCCGAGTCGATGATACCCACGATAACAGGTTTTTTCATCTTCATCTTCCGGGCTTTGATGTAGGCCATCGCTTCGTCCAAGGCAATGCCCTTGGCTGTATCGGAAAACGCACGGTACCAATTCTTCTTCACTCCCTTGTCGGCATTTGCCATGGGTGAAAAGGTCAAGAACAGTGCGATAATAAATCCCATTTTATTCATGATAATTGGTTTATTATTGATAAGAAACAAATATTTGCAAATATAGATAATATTTTTCTAAACAAAAAGTAATCAATATAATCATTTGTAAACGGCAGGTCTTTTACGCTGTAACTGTGTTTAGGAAGTCCCAATAAATCTATCCTATTGTCAGTCTCTGGCACATGGACATAAAAAATGGTTCACCAGAGGTCGCCCTAATCGGGGCTTCCGAGATATACTTTCCAAACTCATAAAGGATAAATAAAAACAAATAATTTAAATCTATTAATATAGCATGATTTACAGATATAGTAAAGATTCTGGTATGAGACACTAAAAAGAGAGGAGAAATTCCCCTCTTTTTTTAAGTTTAGAAAGACGATCACCAGCAGTATTCAATGCCTCTCTTCTGACATACCTTTCTGAGTGCCGCCAGAAAATAACTGCGTTGGCTGCACCATCCTCGATTATTACGTTCCCGCTTGACAATGTCGGCTAGTTGACCGTCTGTGAGTTTACGCAAATAGAGATAATACTTGAATGTTTCATACTCTCCCCGTAGGATAGTTTTTGAGAAAATGTTTTTAATGTTCATAAAGATACATTTTTAAGTTAAACTTACACATCTATTTACCACCGTGACTATCTTCATGATTTGTTCGGTTGGTGCATCTAAATGAGATGTCTCTTGATGTTCCGGTTGCAAAGGTATGGAAAATCTTCAGAACTTGTATCGGATATCTGTTTTATTTTCTTCAAACGATAAGGGTCTGTTTTTGTCAAAGAACTTACTCTATTTGATAATGTATAACTTAACGCGATTTTATCTCATCAGTCATATTCTTAGGCCGATGGCATGATGCTGAGATCAAGGACTGTTAATTCATTGTACGTCAGAAAGTTTTATGTCTACAAAATAGAGCTGTTAATCATATATAAAGTATTGACCAACGTTTTCAATTCTTCCTTTTTTTGAATAAATTTGCACACTGATATCGTTTGCTGAAAGCTTCGATGACTCTGTACTAGCAGATAAGACGTATGAAAAAATGTACCCAATCAACCGTTATAATGGTGCTGATTGCCTTGCTGGCTTCTCCTGCCGTAGTGCAGGCCCAAATGACATTCAACCCAGACAATGGCTGCCTTAATGTGATTGATGTTGCGGCAGGTCTAGGGCTGGGCGATTATGGCGACAGAAGTATTGCTGTCAACTATATGCACGAGAAATTCTTGAACGAGCATCTTGCAGTCGGTGTGGGGGTGGGATACAACCATCGTGCCCGATATGACCTGGCGTCCATACCAGTCTTCCTAAGCAGTCATTATTTTCTGCTCGACAAGCACTGTTCGCCGTTTGTCAATCTCCGTATAGGCGGCTTCGGTATCCTCGACAAGCAACATGTTAACACAGGACAGAAGTTTTCGCTTTCAAACAAGAGGGCGAACTTCAACCTATATTTCTCTGCTGGCACAGGTTTTAAGATCCATCTGTCGTATAGGGTGGCCCTTATGGCTTCAGTAGCCAACAACAGTTACCTGCTGAAGGTCTTTGACACGAAAAGCTATGACTATAAAGACAAATTAGTTAGCTCGATAGACCTCTGTATTGGTCTCTGTTTTCAAATAGATAACTGGTAATAGAATGCTCTGGTGTGGGTCATCCTACCAATTATTAGGACGTCATGCACACCACGAAATGGATGCTGTGTTTATGGGTGGTGTGCCTGCAGTAGTAAGCAGCATAGCCGGTGGCGACAAGGCTTAGGGAATAGGGGAAGTTATCGGAAACTGCATCGTATGATGCTAATTTTTCTGCCCACATTCTTAAAATTACAAACAAGCGCTCCCTGTTGCCGTATTTCCTTGAAATGTATCCACGACATCTTTTATGCTATACTGATTCTTTTAAAAATACTTTACTATAAAGTCAAAATGTTTCATCTCCCATTCAAATTATAGCATATTAAATAAAGTATACTATAACGATGATTGTCAATGCAAGGTAGACCTAAGTTTCTTCGCTCTTCATCCCACTCATTGATACGAATACGAAAGCCTGTATTAATTTGGCGAACTTTATTGTTGTATGTTATTTGAAATACCAAGGCCTCTTCCATGTCCTGTTCCTACCACATTTTAAAACATAATTCAATTGTATCCATGTGCTCATTACTATATTTAGTTGTCCCTTAAATACCCAATAAGTTTGTGATTTACAATGTATTATCCTGTAAATTATTTGTTTATATCTGCAAGATTTCGTACCTTTACATTATAAATCTTGCAGATATTTATGTTAAAACGTACATCCAAATAGCTTTCCTTATTCTCTTCCTTGGAAGATATGCTCAATCATCAACATCCATCCTTGGTGCCTGCTCTTTCAGGAATGAATACGACGGGCATACCATACAAAAGACGCTGGAACAAACCCGAAGGATGACCGGCAAGCATATTAACAACCTGGCGGCGGATAGAGGGTATAGGGGTGTGAAACAATTTCAAAAGAGCCATGAGAGTTCTTTTGTGGCTTATAACGAAAATCAGCGTGAGGCTCGATTTTACAAACTTCACGCTGAAATATAGTTTTTAAGGGACGACTAATTATTCTAAATGTTAGTGTGTCAGCACTGTGAAAGAAGAGAAGAACCACCTTATAGTTATTCTCTTCTTTCATTATTGTATACGTCAGTTTGGGTTAACTTTTCTAAACCAACTATAGTTGTCTTGTCTTCTCAATTGTTACAGACAATACTTCAGGCTTGTTCTTAAAGAAGCTGTATGCCGTTAAAGCCGAACATAAGTTTGTTTTTATGTACTCTTATAATCTTTCCGGTAGAGGTCGACTTTGCTTTTCGTGGTTTTTGCACAAAAATTTTCGTCTCTTTAACCGCCCAACAATGCCGGTTTTCGGCCCGAAGGATGGCTTGGGCGTGAAAATCGCTGTTTTTCTATCTTGTTGATAATAAATACTTTACGTTTAATACCTGTCAGCCTGCTCTTTCAATACATGCTTTTTGTCTATCAATTAAGGCTGAATAGAAGTGCGAAAGGTATCATCTTATATGCTCAAAGGATAGCTTTTGCCATGCAAAAGCTATCCTTTGAGACGGTAAAAGCATTGAAAAGGGAGGGTGAATGATGGTTTTACACCATCCGACAACGATTTTCAGGCCTTCTCATCGCTTCGGCTTTTCTAGAATGAAAAGGAGGGTTGTAAAGATAAGAGAATGGGAGTGGAGAAATTGCAGAAAAAAGAATGTTTAAATTAAGCCAAATGAGCAGAGTCAAGTTTACTTGAACTATGCCATGGCGGTTAAACGCACTTTTAGAAGAATGAAAAAGAACGTCCTCCTCTCCATTGTTTTGCTTTACAGCTATTTTCAAATTTCCTCTCACTAACAGCTGCGAACAGCTGCTTTCGGGAGCCAAGGAAGGGTGAAACTAAAAAGTGTCCGGCCTCACTTCTCCCCTCCTTGGGAAGGGGTGGATGAGATTATCTCTCCCGTCCAATTGTCAATCTTCCTTTCCACTCCATCTTTTCGGATTGTAGAGACATAATCTGTTACGATGAGTTCGTCGAAATAATAATCTTTGATGATTTTGCGGTCGGCAATGCGAAAGAGCTGTTTGCCTTGGTCGGTTTGCACCGTCAATAACGAGGGTAGGTTGGTGGTGGCAATACTGATGAATGTGGAGGGAAGGATGACTTGGCGGTTGATGCCGATAATTCCATACTTGCCATTCTCCTTGATTTTAAGTGCAGGACTCTTACCACCAAAAAGTCCCGAGAGGTCGCTTATTTCCTCATATTGAGGATGGATAACAACTTGTGCCTCTTGGTCGATGATTCCGTATTTACCCTCTTTCTCAACGATATAATAGGTGAGGTGTCCGCCATAATCATCTATGCTTTGTCGGATGGGAGGAAGCAAGACCTTATACTCTTTAATAAGGTGCCGGTTGCTGATGAGATAGTGTTTTTGGCCGTCCTTTTGTAAGATGAAAATGTTTTGTCGTAAGTCGATTTTATCATATTCTATAGGCACGACAACCTTTCCCTCACCATCATAGATGCCATATTGTTGCCGATTTTGCACGATGAAGTCGGCACCTTTTATCCATGAAACGAGAGAAGGGAGGATGACATCGTCGAATTGAACGGGGAGAAGAATGGCTCCTTTGCTGCTATATACACCTTTCTTGCCATTTTTCTCTACCAGCCAGAACCAGTTGAACAAAGGTTGCACACGGTTGTATAGCAAGGGTATGCGACATTCGCCCGCATCGTTATACATCGCCATCTTACCCTTTTTGCTCACAATGAGGTAGGTATGGTTATGCCATTTTATGCTGTCCACTCGGTCGAGAATGGTTTTCTTGTTATGCCCTACTATCTTATATTTGCCGTCTTTGTCGGGTTCTATAGTCATGGTCTTGTGCTGGTCGATTATACCAACAGCAAAAGATTGGGCAAAGGCTTGATGAGTTGCCGAAAAACCAAGGAGGCAACACATGAGGATGGGGCACAAGCGGTTGAGGAGATGCATGTGGTGAAGATAAAATGCCTCCTCCTTGGAAAGGGAGGAGGCTGTTTTTGTGGTTTGGAACGTTTAAATTAAGCCAAATGAGCAGAGTCAAGTTTACTTGAACTATGCCATGGCGGTTAAACGCACTTTTAGAAGAATGAAAAAAGAGCGTTTAAATTAAGCCAAATGAGCAGAGTCAAGTTTATTTGAACTATGCCATGGTGGTTAAACGCACTTTTTGAGGAACGAGAAAAGAAGGTCTTTACTTCACCTCCCAAATATCATTGGTCTCAAGCAATTCCATAAAGTTATGGTAAGGCTTTTGGGTCTTGAGTTCCTCTATTTGTTGGTTCATGCAATCGTCGTAGGTAAGGCTTTCGACGTCGCGGATGACACCTAAGGCAACGGGGAAACCCTGTTCGTTGTCCATGAGAGCCAACTTCATTTGCAAGGTATGGTCTTGTGCGTGTGCATCGTGAACCAATACATCGTCGATGGTTGCTCCATTCTCGCCCAGCTTAATCACTTTTAAGCCAAATCCCTCTTGTGCCAATCCGTATTCGTTGTTCTCGCCAAAGAGCAGAGGTTCGCCGTGCTTCACATAGATGGCACGGTTTTTACGGCCTTGGTTGGTGTAGATGGAATCATACACACCATCGTTAAAGATAACGCAGTGTTGAAGAATCTCGCAGACGGCAGTGCCTCTGTGGGCGTGAGATGCTTTTACCACCTCCATGATACCAGCATTGTCGGATGCAACACAGCGTGCAAAGAAGTTGCCACCGGCACCAAAGGTGAGCTCGGCAGGGCGGAAGGGGTCTTCCACGGTGCCGTATGGCGACGACTTAGAGACGAAGCCACGAGGCGAAGTGGGAGAGTATTGACCCTTGGTAAGGCCGTAGATGCGGTTGTTGAGTAAGAGAATGTTGATATTGACGTTGCGTCGAACAGCATGAATAAAGTGGTTTCCACCGATAGCCAGTCCGTCGCCGTCGCCACTAACCTGCCAGATGGTGAGGTTGGGGTTTGCCACCTTCGCACCTGTGGCAATGGCAGCAGCACGTCCGTGGATGGTCTGCATGGCATAGGTGTTCATATAATAAGGTAGACGACTGGAACAACCGATACCCGAAATCACGGCAGTGTCGGCTGGTGAAACACCTATTTCTGCCATGGCTTTATGCAATGAAGCCAGGAAGAAGTGGTCGCCGCAACCTGGACACCAGCGAGGTTGCGATTTCTTAAAGTCTTGTGCTGTATATGTCATAATGGTAATTGCTTGGGATGAGACATGCTTTTTAATCCATGAGCTTATTGAAATGTTCAACAAGTTCTTCAATAACAAAGGGTTGACCTTTCACAACATTGTATTGATAAGGGGCGAAACCATCGATTTTGCCTCTCAGATACATGGCAAACTGACCGAGGTTTTGTTCGGCTACCACCACTTTGGGATATTTCTTAAGAATCTCTTGTGTGTTCTTGGGTAGTGGGTTGATGTATTTGAACTGTGCCAATGCCACCTTTTTTCCTTGTTGCTTCATCTTTCGCATGGCCGAGTAAAGGTGTCCGTAGGTACTGCCGAAGCCCACAATGAGAAGTTCAGCATCGTCTGCATCGCCTTGAACGAGTACGTCGGGGACAGCGATACGTTCCACCTTCTCTGCTCTTAGGCGTACCATCTTGTCGTGGTTTTCGGGTTCAGAAGAAATGGCACCCGTGTCACTGTCTTTTTCCAGACCGCCCAAGATGTGTTCATAACCCTCCATTCCCGGTACCGCCCAATAGCGTGCCAAGGTCTTTTCGTCGCGAAGATAAGGCGAATAGTTGCCCTTCATCTCGGGAGTTGCAAAGTGAGGTTTGATTTCAGGGAGGTCGTTGATGTGAGGCAAACGCCATGCTGCCGAGCCGTTGCCAAGGAAACCGTCGGTTAAGAGGATGACAGGCGTGAGCGATTCTAATGCTATCTTACAAGCCATATATGCCGAATCGAAGCAGTCGGTGGGGCCGGTAGCCGCGATAACAGGAATGGGCGACTCGCCATTACGGCCGTATAAGGCTTGCAGGAGGTCGGCCTGTTCGCTCTTTGTGGGTAGTCCGGTTGATGGCCCCCCACGTTGAACATCGATGATAACGAGAGGAATCTCGTCGATTACTGCCAAGTTGATGGCTTCCGACTTGAGGCAAAGACCGGGTCCGGAGGTGGAAGTGGCGGCCAAAGCACCGGCAAACGATGCACCGATGGCACTGGCACAAGCTGCAATCTCGTCTTCACATTGCACGGTCTTCACGCCCAGACTCTTGTGTTTAGCCAGTTCGTGCAAGATGTCGGTGGCAGGTGTGATGGGATAAGAGCCGAGATAAAGTCCGAGGCCGGCACGCTCGGCAGCTGCAATCAGTCCGTAAGCTGTGGCTTTGTTGCCTGTGATGTCCATGTATCTGCCTGTCACTTTATGTCGGGCTTCGATGCGATAGGTAGCAGGAACGGATGCGTGGGTGTTGTGTCCGAAGTCATAACCCGCATGTACCACCTTGATATTGTTTTCGGCAACATCAGGTTTTTTCTTGAATTTCTTGCGTAAGAAGTCTTCTGCCAATGCCAAATCACGGTTGAAGAGCCAGCAAACGATGCCCAAAGCAAACATGTTGCGACATTTAAGCATCGACTTATTGTCCATGCCGCTGTCCTTCAAGCATTCTTTTACCATGGTTGTGATGGAGCATGCCACCACTCTGTCGGTGTCGATGCCCAGCTCGTGTAGATAGTCGGCTGTGGCAAAATCGGCTTTTCTAAGGTCTTTTTCTGTAAAACTATCGGTATCGATGATGATGGTTGCTTGCGGCTTGGCATATTTGTATTGCGTTTTAAGAGCCGCTGCATTCATGGCAACCAAGACATCGCAGTAATCTCCGGGTGTGAGTACTTTATCGTCGCCGATATGAACTTGATATCCCGATACGCCATTGAGCGATCCTTGCGGGGCTCTGATATCGGCAGGGAAATCGGGGAACGTGGAAATGTCGTTACCCACTTCAGCGGAGATGGTAGAGAAAATACTACCGGCTAATTGCATTCCGTCACCAGAATCACCCGAAAAGCGAACAACCACTTCTTCGAGTTCCTTCACTATCAATGCTTCAGACATATATCTAATTATTAAGTTGAGATCGTTTAGTTTTTTACTTTCGGGGCAAAAGTATAATATTTATTGCATAAAGGCAAATGTTTTGAGGAAAAGTTGTGGAGAGAGGGAGTGAGAGGGGTGTGGACAGGAATGGTGACTATGGTGGGTAAGGTCGGTAGGGGAGGTTTGATAGCGTGTAGGAGGGTGGGAGAAGTTCTAATGAAGGAGGTGATAGACACCGCCTGCCAACATCTTTACCACCCCTTTCATTTCCAGTTGGAACAACAAAGAGGTGAGGGTGGCAATGGGAATGTTGGTCTTAACGGTCAACACATTGATCGGCACATCATTATATTGCTGCAACACATCCACCACTTGTTGTTCTTGTGGCGAGAGCATGGGGAAGAGTTGGCGGTCGATACCCTTGCTTCTGGCTTGCTGTCTCAAGGCGTCTTCCTCCCATCCCATGGCTTTCACGAAGTCGGCTGCTGAGGTGATGAGCGATGCTTTGTTGTCCCGAATCAGCTGATTGCATCCCTCGCTGCACTTCGCTCCTACGGCTCCAGGGAAGGCAAAGACATCCCGATGATAGCTTTGGGCAATGCCGGCGGTGATGAGGCCTCCACCACGAGCTGCACTTTCCACCACAATACATGCATCAGACATACCTGCCACGATGCGATTTCGTCTCACAAAGTTCATCTTGTCGGCATTGGTCTGTGTGAGAAACTCGGTGATTAAGCCGCCTTGATGTAGCATCTCTTCGGCTGTTTGTCGGTGGAGTGAGGGATAAAGCGTATCTAAGCCGTGTGCCAAAACACCCACCGTGGGATAACCATTGAGTAGGGCTTGCCGGTGAGCGTTGATGTCTACGCCGTATGCCAAGCCGCTAATGATAAGTACTTGCGGACAAAGGGTTTTTAAGTCTTGCACAAATCGCCTGATGAGGTCGATGCCGTATGTGGTACAATGGCGTGTTCCGATGATATTGATTGCTCGCTCTTGATTGAGAGGTGCATTGCCCTTATAAAACAAGACCAACGGAGCATCGTCGCATTCTTTCAGTCGTTGTGGATAGTTGTCGTCGTTGAGGCAGATCGTCTGTATGCCATGTTCTTGATTATACGCCATCTCCGCCTCTGCCCTTCGCAGATGTTCGTCCATTCCTTTAAGAGCTTCGACGAGTCGGTCGGAAGCATGGGGGATGATATCCCTCACCTTATGACGATGCTGCACCACCTCTGTAGCCGACCCCATGAGTTGGTATAGCTGTACAAGACCCGACAAATTGAAGTAGTTGAGGCGGGTGAGTGCGATGGCGTTGAGTGTTTCTTGAGAGTTCATGGCGAGCTTTTAAAAATGGGCGAGTTGATAAGTTGCAGGGGCAAACCGATGGGTTTGCTCCTGGCTTTTGGTGAGTTCTTATTCTTCTTCTCCTTTTAAATAAGGAAGAAAGGCAGTGTCGATCTCTTCGCAGTTGCCTAATCTGCCATTGATGAGGCACACCAATTCGACCTTGGCACGAAAGCATAGTTTGTTATCGCTTTCTCGATGGATGTCTTGATGGAAGACATAGCGGATGCCTTCTTTCTCAATGCGGAGCGAGGAAATAAAATAATCGTCGCACTGTAAAGGCGTTTTATATTGCAGATTCATGCGAGCCACCACCGCATCAACACCTTTCTCGTGCAGTTGGGCAAAGCTCAAGCCCGTTTCTTTTAAAAAGAGATGTCGGGTGTGTTCGGTGTAATGCAGATAGTTTGCATTGTTCACAATTCCTTGAATGTCGCATTCATAGTCGCGTACTTCCATGCGAGCTGAAAAGATTTTTGTCATAACTGTTTTTAATTTTAAATATGTTTGTCCGCCAACGAGTTGTTGATTGATGAATATATGACGAATGGTTTATTCCCCTTTCATCCATTCAAATCCAATTCTGCATCTTAAGCATTCTTTGGGGTTGCAATACTCGTTTTTGAGTTGTATCAACGCCTGCGTATCGCCTGCATTCTCTACCTTCAAACTGCATTCTTGCCACATCCTTATGATATGATTGTTTTCCGGCGGCAGCTGCTCGAGTAGGGCGAAGGCTCTATCGCACAATTCTTCTTTCTGTTGATGTCTGCCATAGATAAAGAGGGTGGGGATGACCGTATTGATGATGAGCAGACGGATGGAGGCCGGCGACAGACGTTTGCTGCTGTGCTTACTCTCTTCGCCGAAGATATAATGCGTCTGCCAATAGTCGCTCACTTCTGTTTTCAATGCCTTTTGCAGGGCTTCAATGTCTTGACATTCCAAGATGCGGGAGAGCGAAGCACGACGCGAAACATATAGTTTTGCCAGCTGGGAGAGTCGGATGTAAGGAAAATTCTGTGGTCGTAGCCTTAGGAACTGCCAATGTCGGGCATCCATTGGTTGTAGCGAGAATTTATGTTTTAAGAAGAGATATTCCTTTCTTAGTTGGTCGAAGTAGCCCTCTTCTTTTGCTTTGGCATGATAACGCTTGCTCAATGTTTCCTCTTCCAACAATCCCGCTTGGCCCATAAACAAGGCTTCCACCTGAAACAAATCGTCACGATGATGGTCTGCCAAGTGCAAGGGAATATGTCTTGCCCATATTTCAAAGGCCTCGCCATTCACGCCAAAACCATAGTTGCGTGCCAATGCCATAAAGAACGCTTGCTCCCAAGAGCCAGTGCTGTCGGCTACATATTGCAGTAAGAGTTTTGTTTTTTGTTCCAACCGCTCGGTTTGTAAGGTGGTGAGCCAACTGCGTATCTTCAAAGACGAAAGCGACGGGATGACGGCATGGCAGGGTGGATAGCGGTCGGAGGTGAGCAATTGGTGATAATTGTCTTTCACCTTTTGCGGAATATCGAGTCGGAGTTGTGGCAATAGCTTGCCGTCTTGGGTCATTGCCCGCTCTTCTCCTTCACTCACAACATGTAATATAACATTGTTATAATGTTCGTCTTCATGGTGTTTGTGTTGCATCCACTGCGATGCGTGAATATGAATCTCTACGTTTCCCACCCATATGGTTGCTCCTATCCGCACCTTTGCGTTGAAGAAGTCGGGACCCGCATTTCTGTTATGCTGTCCGCTGTCTATCACCTCCACTGTTTCACCATCGGCGGTGATGAGAGGCGTGAGTGGAAAAATCTTGTGTTTCCAACAATATTGCAGTAGTTCTTCTCTTTTCATGTGCATCGAGTGCTATCCGTTGTTTTGTCGAAGTGAATGTTCGACAACCTACAGCGTTCATGGTGAATTGATGGATATTGATGACTGCAAAACTACAAAAAAAACTTTAACGCCTGCCTTCTGTTCCTCGTTTTTGTTATTTTATTGTTGAAAATCAAGGCTGTATGCCTATTTTTCCTTAACTTTGTTGCAATAACAACGCATGTTACAGACGAAATAAATATTAGGGGAAATATGAAAATAGCATTGATAGGCTATGGAAAGATGGGGCGTATGATTGAAGAAATTGCCCTGAGTCGTGGCCATGAGATTGTGAGTGTGATTGATGTAGATAATCAAGCCGACTTTGAGAGTGAGGCTTTTGCATCGGCAGATGTTGCCATTGAGTTCACCACACCGCAGTCGGCTTATAACAATTATCTCAAGGCTTTTGCCAAGAATGTAAAAGTTGTGTCGGGTTCTACGGGTTGGATGAAAGAGCATGGCGATGAAATCAAGCGTCTTTGTACCGAGGGCGGACAAACTCTCTTTTGGGCGAGCAACTTCTCTATTGGTGTTGCCATCTTCTCTGCGGTTAATCGTTATTTGGCTAAAATCATGAATGGCTTCCCACAATACGATGTCACTATGGAAGAAACACACCACATTCATAAACTCGATGCTCCTTCTGGCACTGCCATTACCTTGGCAGAAGAGATAGTAGAGGGGTTAGACCGCAAGTCTTCGTGGGTGGATGGAACCGAACATCATGCCGACGGAACAGTGGTGGAAAGCAAGAAAACAGATGACACACAACTGCCCATCGACAGCTATCGTCGCGATGAAGTGCCGGGTATTCATAGCATTTCTTATGATAGTGATGCCGACAAGATAACCATCACACACGATGCTCATTCTCGTTGCGGCTTTGCTTTAGGTGCCGTGTTGGCTGCAGAATACACTGCGAACCATCAAGGAATGTTGACTACAAGCGATTTGTTTGAGTTTTAAACTCCGCGGCTTTTCTGAAAGAAAGGAGCCAACCAAGGAGGGAGAGACACTGCTATAGGACTTATTAACCATGATAGGGGTCTGTGTGTCTTATAAGTTTAGGTCATTCTTTCTTCCCTGGTCGGGAAACTCAATAACTAAAGAAACTAAACAATTCATACATCATGATTGATATAAAAAATAAGAAAGTCAATCCCAAGCAGCAATGGGCAAAGTTTGTTGTGGTACTTGTCTTGTACCTTCTTTTTCTCTATTGGGTAAAAAGTTGGTGGGGGCTGTTCGTAGTACCTTTTATTTACGACGTTTATATCACCAAAAAGATACGTTGGCAATGGTGGAAAGATGCGGAAGGACCCACACGCTTCCTCATGAGTTGGGTCGATGCCTTGGTCTTTGCCTTGGTAGCGGTCTATTTCATTAACCTCTTCTTCTTCCAAAACTTTGTCATTCCTTCTAGTTCGCTGGAGAAAAGTCTGCTCACAGGCGATTATCTCTTTGTGAGTAAGGTGAGCTATGGCCCTCGCATACCGCAGACACCTCTCACCATGCCCCTCACCCAACACACCATGCCTTTGTTCAATGTGAAGTCGTATATCGATGTCCCTCATTGGGAATATCGCCGTGTCAAGGGATTGGGTAAGGTGCAACTCAACGATATTGTGGTCTTTAACTACCCTGCCGGCGATACCCTCGTGAACGAACCCCGCTGGTCTGCGTCTGATTTTTATCAAATGGTTTATGCTTACGGACAGCAGATACACGACCAGCATTATCATCCTGTGGATGTTTCTACGCTCACACCTCTGCAACAACGCAACTATTATGCACGCCTCTACACCTTAGGACGAGCATACATTGCAGCTAATCCCAACGAGTTTGGGGATATCATTTCGCGTCCCACCGACCGAAGGGAGAATTATGTGAAGCGTTGTGTCGGACTTCCCGGACAAACTTTGCAAATCAAGAACAATATTATTTATCTCGATGGCAAAGCCAATAAAGAGCCTGAGGAAGTGCAATATACCTATTATGTCAAGTTGAAACAGTCGCTCCCCGAAGAGCTGATGCAGGAGTTGGGCATATCTGTCGAGGATATGACAAGCCTCAATATGTCGGGTTATATGCCTCTCACGGCGAAGGCCTGTCGGGCGTTGAAGGCTCGTACTGATTTGGTCGAGAGTATCCGTCTCAACACCGATGCTTCAGTGGGCGATGTTTATCCGCTCAATGCTTATACGGGATGGACTCGCGACAATTATGGTCCGATATGGATTCCTAAGAAAGGCGAAACCATCCGACTCACCTTGGCCAATCTGCCTGTCTACGAGCGACCTATTCGTGTTTATGAGGCGAACGATCTGGAGGTGAGAAACGGAAAGATATATATCAATGGCCGGCCGGCCAATAGCTATACCTTTAAGCTCGATTACTATTGGATGCAGGGCGACAATCGCCATAACTCTGCCGACTCACGCTTCTGGGGTTTTGTTCCCGAAGACCATATCGTGGGTAAACCCATCTTTATCTGGTGGTCGAAAGATCCCGATTATGGCGGTGCAAAAGGCATTCGCTGGCATCGACTGTTTAACTTTGTAGATAATATTAAGTGATTGAAGCCTCTCCCGGTTCCTCCCCTCTTTGGGAGGCATCGGAGGAGGCTCCCTTTTCCCTATGCGTCCAACGTTTCATAAGTTCATCCCCTCACCCCTTGCTTTGCTCATGGCCTTCCTCCTGATGTTTGCTTTTAGGGCATGGGTGATAACCATCTATACGGTTGCCGACACCACTCCTGCATTCGGATGGGTGAAAGGCGACAGGGTTCTGGTGAATCGTTGGAGCTATGGATTGCGTTCGGGTGGCAGTCGTTATTTCCGTTATTCTCGTTTGTTTTCTTCTCCCATTGGTCGAGGCGACCTTATCGCCTTCAACCTTCCACTCGACAGTTGTGCCAACATCGCCATGCTACCTGTGGCAATAGGTAAGGTGATAGCCATCCCGGGCGATACCATTGCCATCGGCCAAGAGCAGTATGTCATTCCCCAACCCTCTCTCATTTGTCCTCACGCCACACCTTATTGTATATGGGTGCAACGCCACGACGGCAGTTGTGTGCTGGTTAGGGAGGAATATGTGATAGGGAAGGCGATGAGAATGAAGAACTTCTTTCAATCACTCAAAAGTCTCAGCTATGTCTCACACCATCCTTTCATCTGCCTATTTCGGACCCATTCAGTGGTACCAAAAGTTGAATCGTTACGACCTTTGTCGTATCGAGCGTTACGACCATTATGTGAAGCAGACCTATCGTAACCGTTGTATCATCGCATCAGCTAACGGACCGTTGGCACTCACTGTTCCTATCGAACGAGGTGATAGCTCCTCTACATCGCGGTCGTTGATGAAAGATATTCGCATTAGCGATCACGGTAATTGGCGGCATATCCATTGGCAAGCCTTGGTGTCGGCATATGGTGAGAGTCCATTTTTTGAATACTATGCCGACGACCTGCGACCCTTTTTTGAGCGTCGCTGGGACTTCCTTTTCGATTTTAATCTTGAAATAACGCAATGTATATGTTCGCTCTTGGATGTGCGGACAACGTTGATGCTGACCGATGAATATCGTAAAACCGATGACCTCGCACATCCCATGGCATCCCCGCAATTACTGCATGTGGGAACATCGGCAGAGGATGTTGCACCCCTCCTTGCACCCGAGGCCCTGGCAAATACGCCATGCGATGATTTTCGTGATATCATCCTCCCTAAGAATGCACCGCTCGACCCTTCTTTTGAATCCAAGCCTTATTATCAGGTGTATCGCCATAAATATGACTTTCAGCACAACCTCAGCATCCTTGATTTATTGTTGAATGAAGGGAATGCCGCAATTTGTTGGTTGTAAGACCTCCCCGGGTCCCTAACCTCTCTCACTTCACAGCAGGTCACATTAACTCTTTTAACTTAAAAACAAGAGAAAGAAAGGTCATTGGAAAGTGATGAAATAGGGAAGGTGGAGTGGGGAACATGTTTTTTTGAATATTGAAAATGAGGTGTTGTGAGGCAAAAGGATAGGAATTGTGAGGTGAAAGGATGGATCTTATCTGCTAAAAGGATAGGTTTTACAATGCAAGAGCTATCCTTTTATGGAGCAATTTAGTCTGTTTTGTTGCCTGAAAGATGTTGTTTTAGAAACTTGTTTTTTGATAAATGATTGATAAATATTTGATTATCAAGTCGTTATGGTTTATCTTCAAAACTTGCATATTTCAGCATAAGATGAGGCTTGATGGAAAGTATCGCAAGGAGAGAGCTTGTTTTTTAACATTCAGGGGATAGATGATTGATGATGGGAAAGTAAGAAGAGAGGGTGTTGGATGAGGTGGCAGAATAGGGAGGCGTTGGATAGGGTTGAGCAAAAGAAGTAATAGGGTTGTA
>JALEWR010000019.1 GCA_022783515.1 Prevotella sp. | reverse complement strand
GATTGTAGAAGAGGTAGAAGGGGTGTTTAAGCAGTTTCCCATTCGCTTGGCGTGGGCAGTAACCATCCATAAAAGTCAGGGATTGACCTTTGACCGTGCTATTATCGACGTGCAACATTCCTTCGCTCATGGTCAGGCTTATGTGGCATTGAGTCGTTGCAAAAGCTTGGAAGGACTGGTGTTGAATAGTCCTTTGGTCGAGCGAGCCATTATTTGCGATAACAAGGTAACGGATTTTAATCTCTATCAATCAGCTCATCAACCCGACGAAAGCACCATTGCACGTTTGGAGCAAGCCTATGCAGTCAACCTGTTGGACGATTTATTCAACTTCCAACCCATCGGTCAGGCCTTTGAAAGGATGTTTCGCTTGGTCAATGAGCATTTTCACCGTCGTATGCCTCAGTTGTTGAAAGAATATCAACTGATGCAACCACGCATATCAGAGATGATTCAGGTGGCATATAGATTCAAGCTTCAGTATGCCCAACTTATTGTTCAAACCACGGAAGGGGTAGGGCATGAGATGGTGCAAAGGCGTATTCACGATGGTGCAGCCTATTTTAGAAATCAGTTGGCAAGCTTTTATGACCTGAAAAATAAAACGATATTGGCGACTGATAGTAAGGCTTTGCAAAAGACAATCAAAGAACGTTTGGACGAGATGGAAGAACTCTTGTCGATGAAGATGGAACTTCTTAAGTACGAGAGTCGGTCGTCCACCATCTTTTCCATTCACGATTATTTGCACGTTAAGGCAAGAATCTTGTTGGGAAGCCTCAGTGATGGCAAGCCGGCCAAAGCGAGAGTAAAGAAAGAGAAGAAAGAAAAAGCACCGCGTGTGGATACCAAACGTGTGAGCTATGATCTCTTTATGCAGGGCAAGAACATTGAGGAGATTGCCCGGGAGCGTCATCTCGTCGCTTCAACCATCGCCTCACATCTGGGGCATTACATACAAACAGGCGAATTGGACATTAATCTTTTGGTGGACATGCGTAAACAGCGAGAGGTGGCAGCATGTGCGGCGAAGTTTGATGGTACTGGTTCGATGTGGAACTTTATTAAAGCTAACGTCTCTAATGATATCACCTATATCGATATCAGGCTGGTCTTGGCGTCGCTCAACGATTGATTCAACAACTCTTTTGTCGTTTTTTGCTTCCCGTTTTTTGCTTCCCACATCCTCTTTGCCTGCAAATAACATTCTCTTTGTCCGCTTACTGCCTTTCTTTACTTGCAAACCGTTTTCTTCCGGCTTGCAATCTACTTTCTTTCAAATAAAAAGTGTAAATTTGTAAGACCATTCATTCAATCCGAATCATGAAGAAATATTGTTTACAACTCAAGGTTACTGCGGTGGATTTTCTCAACGATAGGTATGTGTTGATACGCCTTACCGACAGTCAACCACTTCCCGAAATGGCACCAGGACAATTTGTGGAGGTGCGTGTAGACCATTCGCCTACAACCTTTTTACGTCGTCCTATTTCTATTAATTTTGTCGATTACGCCAAGAACGAGCTGTGGTTGCTCGTGGCTGTTGTGGGTGACGGCACTCGTTGCATGTCGCAGCTCAAGCCGGGCGATATGCTCGACTGTGTTTTTCCTTTGGGAAATACCTTCACTATGCCGCAAACACCTCAACAAAAATATCTCTTGGTGGGTGGTGGAGTAGGTGTTGCTCCCTTGCTTTACATGGGAATGAAGATAAAAGAGATGGGCGGAGAACCAACCTTTTTATTAGGTGCTCGCTCTGCAAAAGACCTTTTGGAAATCGAATTGTTTGAGCAGTATGGCCGTGTTCTCGTAACAACGGAAGACGGAACCGCAGGAGAGAAAGGGTATGTTACCAACCATTCGGTGCTGCAAAAGGAACATTTCGACATGATTTGCACTTGTGGCCCACAGCCGATGATGGTTGCCGTGGCTCGCTATGCGGAGAAAGCCAACATCGTTTGTGAAGCGTCGTTAGAGAATTTGATGGCTTGTGGCATTGGTGCATGCCTCTGTTGTGTGGAGAAAACCACAAAAGGCAACCTGTGTGTGTGTACAGAAGGACCCGTATTTAATACCAAAGATTTGTTATGGCTGAATTGAAAGTGAGGCTTGGAAAGCTTGAGATGAAAAATCCCGTGATGACTGCTTCGGGAACGTTTGGATATGGACTGGAGTTTCAAGACTTTGTTCCACTCGATCAGATTGGTGGCATCATTGTTAAGGGAACGACGCTTCATGCTCGCGAGGGCAATGACTATCCGCGTATGGCAGAAACACCTCAGGGGATGCTCAATTGTGTCGGACTCCAGAATAAAGGCGTGGACTACTTCTGTGAACATATCTATCCGCAGATAAAAGACATTGATACGCGAATGATTGTGAATGTGAGCGGCAACACACCGGAAGACTATGCCGAGTGTGCTGCACGCATCAATGCCCTTGAAAACATTCCTGCTATCGAACTCAACATCTCTTGTCCCAATGTGAAAGAGGGTGGAATGGCTTTCGGTGTAACATGTGCAGGAGCGGCACAAGTGGTAAAAGCCGTTCGCGAACGTTATCACAAGACCATGATTGTGAAGCTCTCGCCCAATGTTACGAATGTGGCGGACATCGCTCGGGCGGTAGAAGACGAGGGAGCCGACAGCGTTTCGCTCATCAATACGCTCATGGGCATGGCCATAGACATAGAAAAACGCCAATCGTTGTTGAGCATTAATACGGGAGGATTGAGTGGACCGGCCGTTAAACCCATTGCCTTGAGAATGGTATGGCAAGTGGCTAAAGCCGTAAAAATACCTGTCGTGGGCTTGGGCGGCATCATGAATGCAACCGATGCCATTGAGTTTATGATGGCAGGAGCCACAGCTATACAAATTGGTACTGCCAACTTTATCGACCCTGCAGTTACCATTAAGGTGAAAGAGGGGATAGAAAAATGGTTGGGTAATCATGGTTGCCAATCGGTAACCGAAATTATTGGAGCGTTGAAAGGATAGAAAGGCTGTTGACAAGTTAACAAGTTGATATGCAACGTTGAACCGCCTTATAAAAAAGTTGCCAAGTTAACCGGCGGATGAGTTGATTGATTCGTTGACTCGTCCACATGTTAGCTTGGCAACTATCCATTCGGTGGTAAACCGAATGGGAATTACAATCTTGTAGTCTTATTCATTAAGTAATTGTCGAGTATAACCATGGCGGTCATGCTCTCGACAATAGGCACGGCACGAGGTACAACGCATGAGTCGTGGCGTCCGCGAGCGGTATATATCACGGGATTTCCGTGTATATCTACCGTTTCTTGTTCCATCAAGAGGGTGGCAACAGGTTTGAATGCCACTCTAAAATAGATGTCTTCGCCATTGCTGATGCCCGCTTGTATGCCTCCACTATGGTTGGTTTTGGTCTTAATCTTTCCGTTTTCGTTCACAAAAACGTCGTTCACCTCACTGCCATAGTGGCTCACCATGTCAAAACCATCGCCATATTCAAAGCCTTTCACTGCATTGATGGTAAGCATTGCACCGCCTAATTGGGCGTGGAGCTTACCAAATTCGGGTTGACCTAAACCCACAGGACAGCCTTTTACCACACAAGTGATGATGCCACCGATGGTATTTCCCTGTCCTTTAGTCTTGAAAATCAACTCTTCCATCTGGCGGGCTGTCTCCTCGTCGGGACATCTCACAGGATTGGTCTCCACCTTCGACAAGTCGTATTGCGTATAGTCTTTATCCAAGGCAATGCTGCCCACTTGAGAAACGTAGGCTTGAATGTCGATGCCCACCTGCTTTAAGGCCAACTTGGCCAATGCTCCGCCCACACATCTTGCCACGGTTACGCGAGCCGATGAACGTCCGCCACCACGATGGTCGCGTATGCCATACTTGTTATAATAGGTATAATCGGCATGTGATGGACGGAAAAGGTTGACCATGTTGTCGTAGTCCTTGGAATGCTGATTACTGTTGCGTACCACAAAACCAATGGGGCAACCCGTAGATTTACCCTCGAAGACACCACTAAGAAACTCCACAGTGTCGGGTTCTTTACGGCTCGTGGTTATCTTGCTTTGTCCTGGGCGACGTCGTGCCAATTCGTTCTGCACAAATTCCATGTCGATTTTGATGCCGGCCGGCATGCCATCGATGACACCGCCGATAGCTTCGCCATGACTTTCGCCAAAGGTTGTGAGGGTGAAAATATTTCCAAATGTATTGTACATGTGCCTTATCTTTTAGTGTCCGCAACCACATCCGCCGCCGCTACTGCATCCGCAACCTCCACCGCTGCCACATCCGCCATTGTCATCACTGCCACAACCGTAGCTGTCGCCACAACCGTAGCTGTCGCCACATCCGCAGCCACCACTACCGCAACCGCAACCATGACCTTCGCCGCTGATTTGGTTAACCATCATTTGAATTTCTTCGTTTGTAGCATCACGATGCTCCAATACAACACCCACAAAATGCAAGTCTTTGCCTGCCAATGGATGGTTCATATCCATTTTTACCTTGTCGTCGGTAATCTCCAATACGCGACCCATGAAGCGGCGTCCTTCTTCGTTTTGCAAAGGAACAACGGCGTCTTGAAAAATGTTGTCGTGGTCAAAATGGCCGTTAATGGTGAATATCTCTTTGTCAAGTTCCAACACATGCTCATCCATATATTCGCCATAAGCACGTTCGCAGGGGATTTGAAGGTCGAAGTTGTCGCCCTCTTTCAATACTGACACCCCTTTTTCAAAATCTTCCAAGGTGATGCCAAAACCACTGATAAATTGGAATGGACGGTCGGCTGTTGCCTCTTCTACCAATTCTTCCTTTCCGTCAACAACCGTTAACAACTTGTATGTTACTGATATGTATTTGTCTAATTGATTTTCCATTTCTTTTATTTTTTATATGTAAGCGATGCAAAGTTACTACAAAAAAGTGAAATGCGGAAAGATATAGTGATAGAATTGAGTT
>JALEWR010000016.1 GCA_022783515.1 Prevotella sp. | reverse complement strand
GTCCTACTGCCACCTTAGCGTGTCTGATTACCTTATCGTTCAATGTATAACCAGTTTGCACACAGTCGATAACTTTGCCTTTTTTTGTATCTTCAACGCCAGGAACCATAGCAACAGCCTCATGAAAATCCACATTGAAATCTTCGTTCTCTGTACTGATTTTCTTTACTCCCTGTGTTTCCAAAAGTGAAACAAGCTTTTTATGAATCAAGTCCCAACCTTCTTTTATGGCATTTGCGTCCTCCACATTCTCTGTTGTGACAATGGCACGTTCCATGTCATCGAGGATAGGAAGAATTGCAGTAATGGTTTTTTCGCCACCATTCAGTATTAGTTCGGTTTTCTCTTTGAGTGTCCTTTTTTTATAATTGTCGAACTCGGCAACCGTTCTTAGATACTTATCGGTTAATTCTGCGATAGTGTTTTGAGCTTGAGCCAACTCATCCTCAATAGAAGTCGTAGCTTCACTTGAATCGTTTTGACATTCTTCAGCCGATGAAGTTTCGTTTTCTTGTGATCCTTCCACCTGTTCGTTTACGGTTTGCTCATCATTCAATTTCACTTCTTCGTTATCTATTTTGTTCTTATCCATAGTTTTATTGAATAGTTTTTTAAACATATAATATATCTATGAGATTTATAAGCAAAAAGCTTGCCACATTTTAAAGGGCATACATTTTCTTCTTTTGCTCTTTGATTGTCTCATCATAAATATAGTCGTCGTAAGCCATTAGCTTATCGATGGTACCCGAGGGAGTAAGTTCGATGATACGATCTGCCACTGATCCGATGAAAGCATGGTCATGACTGGCAAACAAGATATTGCCTTTGAATCCAATCAAATTGTTATTGAAGGCTTGAATACTTTCCAAATCAAGGTGGTTGGTGGGTGTATCTAAAATAAGACAGTTGGCATTCTTTAATTGCATGCGGGCAATCATACAACGCATTTTCTCACCTCCTGAAAGGACATTTACTTCTTTCATTACTTCTTCACCAGAGAAAAGCATGCGGCCGAGATAACCTTTCATCACCACTTCATTGCCTGGGCCATATTGACTTAACCAATCTACCAAGTTCATCTTTGATTCAAAGAACTATGTATTGTCAAGAGGAAGATAAGCGGTTGTTATGGTTACGCCCCATTTATATGTACCAGCGTCGGCCTCTCTGTTGCCATTGATAATTTCAAAGAGGGCGGTCATGGCTTTAGGATTATGGCTCAAAAATACTACTTTTTGTCCTTTTTCAATATTGAAAGATACATTATCGAACAAAACATTACCTTCGTTATCGGTCGCTTTCAAGCCTTCCACTTCAAGGATCTGGTTTCCCGGCTCTCTATCCATCTGGAAAATGATACCTGGATATTTTCTGCTTGAAGGGCGAATTTCCTCAACATTGAGTTTTTCAAGCATCTTTTTGCGTGATGTTGTCTGGCGACTCTTTGCCACATTGGCAGAAAAACGACGGATAAACTCTTCCAATTCCTTACGCTTTTCGTCAGCTTTCTGCTTTTGATTTTGTGCCTGACGTAAAGCCAATTGCGAACTCTCGTACCAGAAAGAGTAGTTTCCAGAAAACACAGTAACCTTACCGAAGTCAATATCGACGGTTTGTGTGCTGACAGCATCAAGGAAGTGACGGTCGTGACTCACAACCAATACGGTTTGTTCCACATTACCGAGATATTCTTCCAACCAATTAACGGTATCAAGGTCGAGGTCATTGGTAGGCTCATCAAGCAACAAGTTGTCGGGATTTCCAAACAAAGCCTTTGCCAGCATCACACGCACCTTCTCGTTATTCGATAAGTCACTCATCTGACGATAGTGCATACTATCGGGTACGCCCAAGTTGGTAAGCATCTGGGCTGCATCACTTTCTGCTTCCCATCCATTCATCTCCGCAAATTTTTCTTCGAGAACGGCAGCACGATTACCATCTTCTTCTGTCATTTCTTCTTTGGCATAAAGAGCCTCACGCTCTTTCATATTATCCCAAAGTGTTTGGTGTCCCATGAGGACTGTATCTATAACACTATATTGATCGAATTTAAAGTGGTTCTGATCGAGAACCGACAATCTTTCACCCGGTCCCATTTCGACCGTACCTTTAGTGGGTTCAAGCTCACCACTGATTGCTCTGAGCAACGTCGACTTTCCGGCTCCATTAGCTCCAATAATACCATAAATGTTTCCTGAAGTAAACTTTAAATTTACGTCTTTATAAAGAACTCTTTTTCCAAATTGAATGGCAAGGTTTGTTACAGTTATCATTTCACCTTAATTATATATTTATAAATAATATGCAAAGTTACTCATTTTCATCTGATTATACAAATCTAACTTTCGGCACTGCTAAAAAACAAGGTGAAGCAAGATTTTACTTACTTCACCATATCTATTTTCAGCTTATTAAATTATTGACAGGTTCTATATTGAAAATTCAATAATTTGCCTTTACTTCATATGCAATTCTTGCTTAAGGAATACTGAAGTTAAGCTCTCTTTGTTTTTTACCACCTCTTCGGGGGTACCTGTTACCAGTACTTGCCCACCTTTTCGACCGCCTTCAGGCCCCATATCTATAATATGATCGGCAATTTTGATAACATCCATATTATGCTCGATGACAATAACCGTATTGCCTCGATCAACCAGTTTCTGCAATACATTCATCAAAATGCGAATATCTTCAAAGTGCAAACCTGTGGTTGGTTCGTCTAATATATACAAGGTCTTGCCTGTATCTTTCTTGCTTAATTCTGTTGCCAACTTCACTCGTTGACTCTCTCCACCAGAAAGCGTAGTGGAAGGTTGCCCCAATTTGATATAGCCCAAACCCACATCTTGTATCGTTTTAATCTTGTGCAGGATGGCAGGAACATTCTCAAAGAAATCGACCGCTTGATTAATGGTCATATCAAGTACATCGGCAATATTCTTGCCTTTATATCTCACTTCCAGCGTTTCTCTGTTATATCGCTTTCCATGACACACTTCGCAAGGCACCATCACATCGGGCAAAACATTCATCTCTATGGTCTTGTATCCATTTCCCGAACAGGTTTCGCATCGTCCGCCTTTCACATTAAACGAGAAACGTCCCGGTTTATAGCCTCGTATAGCAGCTTCGGGCAATCCCACAAAAAGGTTTCGGATATCATTAAACACTGTTGTGTAGGTTGCCGGATTGGAACGAGGGGTTCTGCCCAATGGAGACTGATCCACATTCACCACCTTATCTATATATTCAATACCCTTTATCTCGCTAAAAGGCATTGGCTTCTTGAGCGAACGATAGAAATGTTGTGATAGGATGGGGTAGAGTGTCTCGTTGATTAAGGTCGATTTTCCCGAACCACTGACACCTGTAACCACGATAAGTTTGCCCAATGGGAAGTCAATATCCACGTTTTGTAGATTGTTACCTGTTGCTCCCTTAATCTCAATGCTATGTCCATTACCTTCTCTTCGCACCTCCGGAATTTCTATTTTCATCTCTCCGTTGAGATACTGTGCCGTGATAGTCCTCTCTTGTAACATCTTTTGGGGCGTACCTTGGAATACCACTTCACCGCCTTTACGACCGGCTTTCGGACCAATATCAATCACATAATCGGCACATTGCATCATATCCTTATCGTGTTCTACCACGATAACGGTGTTACCCAAATCTCTTAGTTCCTTTAACGACTTAATTAATCGCTCGTTATCTCGTTGATGCAGACCGATGCTTGGCTCATCAAGGATGTATAAAACATTAACAAGCTGTGAGCCGATTTGTGTTGCTAAACGGATGCGTTGACTCTCACCGCCCGACAAAGAGATAGATTGTCGATTGAGCGTTAAATAATCTAAGCCTACTTCTAACATGAAGTTGACACGCGTTTTTATTTCTTTGAGAATCTCATGGGCAATCATTTGTTCTTTCTTACCCAAGTGTTCCTCCACATGATCCAGCCATTCTTTCAGATCACTGATGTCCATGTTGGCAACCTCTGCAATGTTTTTATCCCATATTTTGAACGAAAGACTCTCTTTCTTCAATCTTTCTCCATGACATGCATTGCAGGTACAAGTAGCCAAAAACTGCTCTGCCCACTTCTGACTACTGGCTGTATCATCGTTATCCATCACACTCTTCAAATACTTAATCAGTCCGTCGAAGGTTGTAAAAAAGTCGCTTGAGGTGCGAATTAAATCTTTGGATATTTTGATACGTTCCATCGAACCATACAAGATTTCTTCAATCGCCTCTTGTGGTAAATCTTCGATAGGGGTCTTGATATGGCAGTCGTACTTATTTAGTAAGGCGTCAATCTGCCAAAAAATCATTTGGTTTTTGTATTTCCCTAAGGGTGCAATTCCCCCCTCATGAATACTGAGGCTTCTATTGGGTATAACCTTATTAATATCTATTTCGGTCATCAGCCCCATTCCTTTGCATCGAGGACAAGCTCCTTCGGGCGAATTAAATGAAAACATGTTGGGAACAGGGTCTTTATAGGCAATACCTGTCGTGGGACACATCAGACGCTTAGAGTAACTCTTGACAACGCCTTCACCATCGCCATCTTTCTCGGCAATCATCACCACGCCATCACCCTGCTTCATTGCAATTTGAATGGTCTTTTTTAGTCGTTCTTCGTCTTTCCCGTTCACCTGCAACTTATCTATTACCACCTCAATATTATGGTTCTTGTAGCGGTCCACCTTCATTCCTCGGGTTATCTCTACAATCTCTCCGTCCACTCTCATGTATAGATAACCTTTCTTGCGCATATTCTCAAACAGTTCCCGATAGTGTCCTTTGCGTTGTTGAACCAATGGGGCGAGTATATATATGCGTTTGCCCATATACTGATTGAGAATCATGTCGATAACTTTCTCTTCAGTATATTTTACCATCTTTTCGCCTGTATGATAGCTATATGCCGTACTTGCACGAGCATACAGAAGACGAAAGAAATCGTATATCTCGGTTGTAGTACCCACGGTAGAACGGGGATTCTTATTGGTGGTTTTCTGTTCGATGCTGATAACCGGACTCAATCCCGTAATTTTGTCCACATCGGGACGCTCCATATTACCTAAAAAGTTGCGTGCATAGGTGGAAAATGTTTCCAAGTAGCGGCGTTGTCCTTCAGCAAATATCGTATCAAATGCCAAAGACGACTTGCCGGAACCCGATAACCCCGTAATGACGGTCAAACTGTTGCGAGGTATTTCAACATCAATATTTTTCAGATTGTGTACCCTGGCCCCCCATACATTTATCTTGTTGTCTTCTCTCTCCATGTTCTTTCTTTGTTAATGTGCGTCAAGTGTTTCATCTTTTTATTGACGACTGGTCTCTGTATAACCTCTTAGCAAGTTGACATCACGCTTGATATGAAAAATCTTTCCATCGGCTCCCTTTGCTTTCACCACCACAAAGTAGACGCCTTGTTTTGCATCCTTGCCATTGAACTTACCATCCCAACCTTCTGCAGGACTATTCCATTCAAACATTTTTTGTCCCCACCTATTATATATAGAAGCATTAAACTCAATGATAGATTGAAAGCCCTCCTTGGCTTTATACACATCATTAATTCCATCGCCATTGGGCGAAAAAGTATTGGGCATCTCCAGTCTGCTCTCAGCAATAGAAATTGCGATAGGCTGTTGTTGGGTCCAATACTCTTGAGCATACTGGATAGTGTCTTTACCTTGTATAAACGTGGCGTATAACCTCACAAAATGATTACCCGACTGCTTGAAAGTAAACTCCGTATTCTCCTCATAACGAATAAGGTAGGGATTTTGAGCATCGGCATCCGAATAAAAACGCCATTCATAATTAGCTCTCCAACCTTCTGCATCCTGCACATGTGCAAAGAATTTTGCCACAACCGGGGCTGTTCCATTGTAGTCGCTACTTTGCTCTTCACCATCTTCGGTTACAAAAATAGCCGTGGGACTGATGGTAGGAGGGGTATTGGCGTGAAGCGTTAGGGATGTGAATGTCAAT
>JALEWR010000015.1 GCA_022783515.1 Prevotella sp. | reverse complement strand
GTAGAAGTGGTTAATGCCGCAGGTGGCACATTATCATGCTGTGGTCAACCCATGCAATTGTTGAAAGAAAACTCTGTTGATGCTGCAACAGAAAAGCACGTTCCCGTAGTGGAAAAGATTGAAGGTGGTTATCGCGTAACTGTAGGTGAGGTTGAACATCCCATGACAGAAGAACATTCAATTGAATGGATTGAACTGATTACCGAAACAGAAGTATTGCGTAAGCACTTGAAACCCACAGACAAGCCTGTTGCTGTATTCAAGACAGATGCTACCGAAGTGTATGCACGCGAATATTGCAACTTGCACGGTCTTTGGAGATCAAAATAAATAGAGTGTTTTCATAACACAAAATAGACTTAATAAATGAAAAGTGCCTTTCTCTCATTTGAGAAGGCACTTTTTTTATTACGAAATTGAAGAGTGGCAAATGGACGAATGGACAAATAAGTTTGAGAATCAAAGCTTCGAGTAAATGCTCCCACTACCCTTGTGTTCAAATATCACCACCTCGCTTATAGAAGATGAGTAGAAAAAACTATCTCCTTGTTCACTAATCCACTGCCAACTTATAACTATCAGCTCGGTTAATACCCAACAGATGTTTTCTTACCAAGCCTGATGGGGTAAGAAACAACAAATTCTGTGAGGTCGGCTTTGGTTTCGTGTGCCTTCACATTGAGTCCGATAGTGAGACGATTGAGTCCGGGAAAGGTGTAATGCACACCGATACGTTCGTAAAAAGGCGACTCGTTGAACTGAGCATTATAGCCCATCTGACGATGTAAGTACCACCCAAAAGCCATGGCTAACGAGAAGTTACCATAAAAAACCTGATGTTTGGCTGCAATACCCAGCGACCACGGACTATGTTTCATCTCATGCCCTTGCCGTTCGTCCAATCGTTTGATATGATTGCCGTATGTTCCATAAAACCAATCGACACCCAACCCCGATGCCCAACGGGGTGCATAGCGATACATCAAATCGGCTTGTGCCGAATAAGCGGCAAAGACTTTAAAGTTCTCTGTGCGATAATCGGGTTCTGTAGAGGGTGTATTAAACTGGGTAAGCAACCAATCTTCCAACATGGTTTTGGCTCCTGCACCCACCGAAAAGTTGAGATACAGATGCTTGTCAAACGGTTTTCTAAGCGTATTCTTAGGCGGCTTAACAAGCAAAGGATAAGCAGGCATATACACCAAGGCCAAAGATGTGCCAATGGTATTCGACCCTTTATTGGGGCGATACAAGGCTCCGTTGCTATGATGCACAAACTCCAAGCCTGCCCGCAACCCCCAATGATTGGCAAAATGATAGGTTTGGTAGAAGCCTGCCCCAAAATAAATCAACACATTGGTACCAATCTGCTCGTTGTCGATATTACTTTCCTTATTATACTTCTTATTGGTAAAGCCCACACCCGCACTCAACGAATAAGCTGTTTCCCATCGCTTGCTGCGATGTAAGGAACGATAAAAGGTGGAATAGAGCGAAAACATATCTCCCAAACGTGAGTCATAATCCACCTCTTGAGCCATTCCCCAATCGGGATCGGTGCTGCGGTGCATGCGTACAGCACGATTATTCATATAGCGAAGACCAAAAGCAAAGGTGGGATAACCAAAGTCTTCGTCAATCGCCAAGCTATCTTTGGGCAAGCCTGTACGCAATAACTCAAGAGCAAAGGAAAAATTATTTGTCTTCGTCACCCACTTCTTCTCATACTTATCCAAGGCAACCACCTGACTGGGCATTGCCGAAAATACGACTCCCCACCGACTGGCACTGTCGGCAGGCGTGGCAAACGCTCTGAACGAAATCAGGAAAAAAGCGGCAAATAACACCTTTCTGCAACTCAACTTACAATTACTCATCATCTGATTACTTGTCTATTACTATTCTCTCACGATATTTTCATCCCCCAAGAAGCCTTGTCCTTATGGTTAAAGATGGAACACTCGCTTGGCATTTGCTGTGGTCTCTCGGGCTATCACCTCAGGTTCCACCCCCCGAGCCTGTGCCAAACGCTCAATAATATAAGGGATATAAGCACTCTCGTTACGCTTGCCTCGCATAGGAACAGGGGCCATATAAGGGCCGTCGGTTTCTAAAACGATACGAGAAAGAGGAAGAGAAGCCACCACATCTGCCAAAGGCGAGTTTTTAAAAGTACAAACACCACCTATGCCCAACACAAACTTGTCGAACTGCAAGAAGGTTTCAGCCTCATGAATATTGCCCGTAAAACAATGGAATACTCCACCAATCAACTCTTTAGCATAAGGCTGCAGGATATGAATCATCTCGTTTTGTGCCTTACGACAATGTATCATCAAGGGCAACTGATGCTCTATCGACCAAACAACTTGTTGTTCAAAGGCTTTCAACTGCTCTTTTTCAAACTCTCTACTCCAATAAAAGTCGAGTCCGATCTCACCCACCGCAATAAAAGGATGCGAAGTGTCTAATCGCTTTTTCATCACAGCCAACACCTCGACATAATCGGCTTTCACCTCTTCGGGATGCAAACCCACCATCGGATATAGATAGCCGGGATGCTCCCGGCATATCTCTACAATTCTATCCAATGTGGATAACCCCACCGCAGGCACAAATATTTTCTCGGCTCCGGCGGCTTTTGCCCGTGCAATAACTTCGGGAAAGTCGCTCACATAATCTTCAACATCCACATGGATGTGTGTATCTATAAACGTCATGATGAAACAATCGAAATTCCAATTAACTCTTTCTATTCATCATTCGCAAAGCATAGTCGAGCAATTCGACCTTCTTACTCTCGTCCACCTGTACCGCATCCAGGTATTTTTTGCTGCATTCAAAGTAGTGAACCATCTTCTTTTCTGCCATCTTATCCACGCCGATAGCATTATAAAGACGTGTAACCGCCGCCACCTTTTCCGCTGCATCAAAGTCGGTTTGATTCATCCAGCGGCTTAATTCCTGCTTTTGTTCCTCGTTAGCATGATTAAAAGCATTGATAAGCATAAAGGTTTTTTTGTTAGAAATGATATCGCCACCTATCGTTTTTCCAAAGATTTCGCTGTCGCCATAGACATCCAGGAAGTCGTCTTGCAACTGGAAAGCCAGTCCGATTTGCTCGCCAAACTTATAAAGATTATCCGCATCGGCTGCAGAAGCACCCGCTAGGATTGCTCCCATCTTCATGCCACAAGCCAAAAGAACGCTTGTCTTGAGACGTATCATCTCAATATACTCGTCTTCTTTCACATCGTTGCGATGTTCAAAATCCATATCATACTGCTGTCCTTCTCCTATTTCTAAAGCCGTTTCGGTGAAAAGCGACAACACTTCTTTCAACTTCGACTCTTCGCATTGTGCAATACGCTGATAAGCCAAAACCAACATCGAGTCGCCAGAGAGAATTGCCGTGTTGGCATCCCACTTCTTATGTACCGTCTGTTTGCCTCTTCTCAATGGAGCATTATCCATCAAATCGTCGTGAAGAAGTGTATAGTTGTGGTAGGTTTCCAAGCCACAAGCAGGTGCAAGAATGGCTTCGGGGTCCTCCTTAAACAAGTTGTAAGCCAATAGCATCAACACCGGTCGGATGCGTTTTCCACCTAATGACAAGACATATTGTATGGGATCGTACAACGACTTGGGTTGTCGTTCGTAGGACAAATGACTGATATAACTATTGATTTGCGTTAAAAGCTGTTCTGAGGTATACATGATTAATACTTTAAAGTTTAAAAACAATGGGTATAGCAAACATCGTGCGACATGGTTTGCCATTCTCCTGTCCGGCTTTCCATGCAGGCATCATCTTTACAACACGCAAAGCCTCATAGTCGAGACTGGCTTCCACACCTTTCTCTACCTTGGGGTCAGAAATCGTTCCATCGGTATTGATGATAAAAGAAACCATCACCATACCCTCCACCTTTCTGCTTTGGGCATCGGCCGGATATTGAAGATTCTTTTGTAACCACTTCATCAACTCTACCATACCTCCGGGAAATTCGGGCAAGGTTTGTAACATTTCAGCGGTTTTTGCTTGTTCTTCTGCGGTGAGTGGATTGGTTTCGGCATTGGCTGGGGTTTCTCTGGCTGTATCGATGTCGTCACTCACGCCCTCAGCATCAGGCGAATGGCGATTCAGCACCTCCTCTACTGTTGTCTGAGGTTCGTCCACAGGCTTCACCTGAGCCGTAATGGAAGGAGCAACTGCAGCAGTGGCAGCTGAAATCATCTCGTCCCTTTTGTCTTCCATCGGCTCCATATCCATCTCACTCACCATGTCGTCGAGCAAGTCGTTGGCAAAATCGAAACGAAGAGGAACAAAGCGAAACTCAAGAGCAAAGAACAAGAGAGCAAGCACAAGATTGAGTCCAAGCAAGAAAAAAGTTACCCGCTTGTTATCTAAATCTGCCTTATCTGTCTTCTTTATTTCCAACTCTTATCTGCTATACACTAAAGATTTGATTTCTACGTTATAAGAGTAGTAAATCAATTACAAATATAACGTAGATAATTGAAAAATGGTGTAACTTTGCATATAAATTAAAGGAAATAGATGAAAAAAAGCCTTTTTGCACTCCTGCTTTTATCTTTACCGACAACGATGACGGCTCAAGAGAGTGAAACAACATATAATTTTCTCCGCATCCCCATCAGTGCCCACGCTGCGGCACTGGGAGGCGATAACATTACAATCGTGGAAGACGATGCCACACTGATGTTTCACAACCCAGCCTTGTTGTCGACGGTAAGCGACAAAACGCTCAATTTCAATTACATGAACTATATGCAAGGGGCTAATTCGGCAAGTGCTTCGTTTAATAAAATATTGAAAGAACGTACATCCATCGCTTTCTCCGGGCAATATATCAACTATGGAAAGATGAAGGAGATGGACGCTAACAATGTGCAACGTGGCGACTTCTCTGCCAGCGACATTGCTATTTCGGGTTATTTCTCTTATCTTCTCACCGACAAACTGGCGGGTGGAATAACCGCAAAGTTCATAACATCGAACATCGGACAATACAACTCCATCGCCATGGGCGTAGATCTCGGCATCAACTATTATGATGCCGACCGCGAATGGTCGCTTTCGGCCGTAGCAAAGAATCTTGGCGGACAACTCAAAGCCTATAACGACGACTATGAGAATATGCCGTTCGACTTGCAAGTGGGGGCTACCAAGCGATTTGCCAACATGCCTTTCCGTCTTTCTCTCACCTTAGTAGACCTCCATCGCTGGAATTATAAGTTTATTCATCATGCTGTGGTGGGTTGCGATATCATACTTTCGCCCACTATTTGGGTTGGGGCAGGCTACAATGCCCGTCGTGCCTACGAGATGAAAGTGAGCGACGGAGAGAACAGCAGTAGCCGGGGGGCCGGTTTATCCTTAGGGGCGGGTATCAACCTAGAGCGTTTCAAACTCAATCTGGCATACGGTAAATACCATGTATCGAGTTCATCGCTCATCGTCAATCTGGCCTATTCATTATAATAACGCCATCCATTAACAAACAAAATCCATATACGAACATGAAGAAAATAACGATAGCCATCGACGGACATTCATCTTGCGGCAAGAGTACTATGGCAAAAGATCTGGCTAAAGAGGTTGGTTACATCTATGTAGACACAGGTGCGATGTATCGAGCGGTTACGCTCTATGCCCTGCGTCACGACCTTTTCCATACCGATGGCAGCATCAAGACCGACGAGTTAAGACAACATATCAATCATATCAACATCAGTTTCCGGCTCGACCCTACAACAGGGACACCCATCACCCACCTCAATGGCGAGAATGTGGAAAACGAAATACGCACGATGGAAGTATCTAATAAGGTAAGTCCTATTGCTACTGTCGACTTTGTCCGTGCGGCCTTGGTGGCACAACAACAACGAATGGGCGAAGAAAAAGGTATCGTGATGGACGGAAGAGATATAGGGACAGTGGTTTTCCCACATGCCGAACTAAAGATTTTTGTTACGGCCAGTGCAGAAGTAAGAGCCCAACGCAGATACAATGAGCTGACAGCCAAGGGACAAAAGGTTGATTTCGACGAAATCCTTACCAACGTACAGCAACGCGACTATATTGACAGCCATCGCGAAGTGAGTCCGTTAAGACAAGCCGAAGATGCCATTGTACTGGACAATAGCAACATGACCATTGCCGAACAGAGACAATGGCTCAAAGAGCGTTTCAACGAAATAACGGCAAAAGGATAGATAGAGGCAAGTGCATGGATAAGCGTGTAAGAGTGATTGGCTATTACAATAAAACTTGATTGCTATACCGGCACAACATTAATGCCACTTTATTCAAACACTAAAAATATCCTCATTTCATCCTTTATAATGCAAACAAAGTTTAAATAATTGGTTTTTGAACAAAAATTCTTATTTTTTTATGGAAAAAGATTGCAACATCAAAACTTCTTATCTATCTTTGCAACATCAAAAGGAACACAGATTGTTGTTTTAAAAGACAATCTGTTATCAAAAAGGAATATTAGTCCTCATTAAGTAGGAAAAAGATATTAAATTATAAATTTTGAGTTAATTACTGTTTTTGGAGGAGGTTCTTCGTGATGAAGGGGCTCCTTTTTTCGTATCATCTCTCATCCTGCGTTTTTGATTCTGTATGTTTTTCCGGATTCAGTAGAAAATTAGTGGGGGATAACATTTTCTACTGCCCCCATAAATCCCACTAGTGTCTCAACCACTTGGGCATCTCCCGTGCTCCCTCCAAGTCCAATCTTGCTTATCAGAACGAGCAACGTTCCTGTGCGTTCTTCCGTGAATGTTATTACAAGCTGTTGAATTATTTCGGACAGCATCAAAGTGTTCTTCGTGGTCAGAGTCAAAGACAACCTGCTCTATGAGCGTATAGAAGAGCAGGGAATTGCCTGATAAGGCTCATCCGGAAGTACTTATTGATGAGATTGTCAGGCTGACAGGAAACGATACTGCCGAACAATATCCCAGACCCATACGCAGAATTGCCGTGTACAATGCACGGCACGGATTCACTATATTGCTTTTTGCCGTACTCAAACAGCAGGCTGCATACAAATGGCACTTCTCAAATCTCGTTTCATCGCTAAGACTCAATACATTTACAAAAATCGATCTGTTTCAATGGATAAACAAACCCTTCACACCACCGCCGGAGGAAGAATTGGAGACATAGGGGGTATGTGCTGTTTGGAAAAGAAATAAAAACGTCAAATCAAATGATTTGATGCAGATTGGCATGAGTTTTCATAAAATTATTTAGGACACTATTGATTTAAAAGTTATTCCAACAGTAGATATTCCATCAGGAACACTAAACCCAAAGGAAATAGCTACAGGTACTTGCTGGATGCTATTCTTGTTCAATTGGACTTTATACTTTCCAGTCTGTACCTTGCTTATTGTCATAAAGT
>JALEWR010000006.1 GCA_022783515.1 Prevotella sp. | reverse complement strand
GGTGTTCCCATCATCATAGGACAACTCGGAACCATCATTCTCGGCTTTGCCGATACCTTGATGATTGGGCATCACTCTACGCCCGAACTGGCTGCAGCAGCCTTTGTCAATAACATGTTCACCCTCGTTCTGGTCTTCTCTATGGGCTTTGCTTATGGCTTAACACCCATTGTGGGGTCGCTATACGGCCAGGAGAAGCACGCGAAAATTGGTGAGATGCTCAAGAACAGCTTGTTGGCTAACACGCTATTGGCAGTGTTGCTATGTGGCGGAATGATGTTGCTCTATCTCAATCTGCATCGTCTGGGACAACCCGAAGAGCTCCTACCACTGATGCGACCTTATTTTATTGTCAATCTGATATCTGTTCCGTTTGTGATATGGTTCAACACCTTCAAGCAAATTTCTGACGGAATAACCGATACCAAGCCTGCGATGTGGATATTGTTGAGTGGCAACCTCCTCAATATCATTGGCAACTATGCCTTGATTTACGGTCATTGGGGCAGTCCCGAACTCGGGCTTCTCGGTGCAGGATTGGCAACAATGGCTTCTCGCATCATCATGGCAGTGGTTTTCTTTGCGTTCTTCCTCATGAACAAACGTTATATCCCCTACTTAGAAGGCTTTAAGAAGGGGCGAATGAACAAGCCTGACTTTATGCAGCTTAACCGCTTAGGATGGCCATTAGGTATGCAGATGGGTATGGAAACGGCATCGTTCAACCTCAGTACGGTTATGGTGGGATGGATTGGCACCACCGCCTTGGCAGCCCATCAGATCATGCTTTCCATCTCGCAAGTGTTCTTTATGGTCTATTATGGTATGGCGGCAGCTGTGGCTGTGAGGGTGAGCTACTATATGGGACAACGCGAATTAAACAAGATTGAAACCGTATCGGCAGCAGGTTTCCATCTCATTCTCTTCATTGCCTTTGTCGTGTCCATCCCTGTTTTCATTCTCAAAGGCGACATAGGTTTATGGTTTAACGATAATCAAGAAGTATGTTTGCTCGTGGCACAGGTTATTATCCCACTCATCATCTATCAGTTTGGCGACGGAATGCAATGTGCATATGCCAATGCCTTGCGTGGTATTTCAGAAGTAAAGCCTCTCATGTATATGGCTTTCATAGCTTATTTTCTTGTATCTCTCCCCTTTGGCTATCTCTTCGGTATCGTTTTCAACATGGGATTGCTCGGCATCTGGTATGCCTTCCCATTAGGACTCACCACCGCCGGACTGCTTTATTATTGGAGCTTTAAACGACGGATGAGGCAGATAAACGGATAAGAATGAAGCCTATCTAAAGCCCTCACACGATCAAAGCATCAAAAGATGTTAAACATGTTCTTTTTCCTAAAGGACTTACATCTCATTTGTTTAAATAATTTGTTTATATAAAGTCAGCCATATGAAAAAGAAATTAATTGCAGTCTTACTTAATCTCATAACAATGAGTTGCTTGGCTCAACAGATAGCACAAGTAAACACAGTTACGCTGAAGTCAAATTATTTTGACCATGACCGCACAATCTTCATATATACACCTGATTTGTACCAAGAATACACCAAGAATGAATATGATGTTATCTATGTATTTGACGCACAAGACCGTTCCAAATTCGACTTGGTACATAGCTTGCCTTATCTGTTTGGCAACATGGATAACGAATTTATGAGAAATTTCATTGTTGTTGGAATCTGCTCGCCATATATCAAAGAATCGGATTATTCCAGAAACAACGATTATCTTCCTAGTCCTCTCCATCAGCATGATGGATTGTTCGAAGGCAAATATCATGGTAACTCAAAAGAGTTGAAGTTGTTTATCAAGAACGAACTCATGCCATACATCAATAAAAATTATCGGACGACAGGGCATTCCTTGGGGATAGGGCATTCATTAAGTGCTTCTTTTATACTTGACGCAATGATTACAGATGAACTTTTTGATGATTATATTGCCATTTCAGCCAACTATTGTTATGACAAGGAACGATTAGCCAACGACTTCATCAACTATCCATTCTGCAAGCTTTCCTCGCCCCGTTTCATCTTTCTTTCCATGGCAGACGAAACAACAAGTTGGACGGAAGATTGGGGACAGGCATGGAAAAAGATTGAGCATTTTGTTTTGGACGAGAAAACAAGTCCAAAGAATGTAAAACTATTGATAAAGACTTATCCAAAGTTCAACCATATTAGTACCTACTTACCATCCATGCAGGACGCATTATATCAATATATGCAGTTTTTGGCAAGTAATATCAACTACACCTCGCCTTCTATCTATCCAATTAAAATTGAATTAACAGGATGTTCTAAAGAAGATGAAGTATATATTACAGGGAATCAAGCAGCTTTGGGCAATTGGGAACCAGACAAGATAAAGCTAAAGATGATTAATGACAGCACAAAAAGTATTAATTTAAAGTTACACCTCCCTGCCCATTTTAAATTTACGCGTGGGACATGGGAAACCGAAGGATATATAAAAGATGCTTACCCCGGCTATAATCTATCTATAACCAAGCCTCAATCCATACAAACATATAGGATTGGACAATGGGCAGACAGGCAATAAAAAACATTAGTTTACAATACAACCAAATAGAAAAAGTGCCTGGCTAAAGAACATAGCCAAGCACTTCATTTATAATACTTCTACAATATCGTAAACTTATATCCCAGGGTAAAGGTCCAATACTGATGTTTCTCGTTCAATATGGATTCTTTAAAGACATTGGTCAGAGGAATGTGATAACGTGCATCCAACACCACATTCATGTATTCGTATGACACTCCTACAGGAATACTGACATTTACAGAACGGAAAGTATTTTTCCAATTCTGATTGATTACTTCCGTTTCATTATATCTCTTAGAACCGTCCTCACCAACAGTTATGACCGTGGACTCTCCTTTAACTTTGGCTGCCAACAGAAAAGACATATCAATACCGGCTTTCACTGCCAGCCCTTTAGCTATACAAGCATGAACTAACAAAGGAGTATGGATATATTGAGCATCCATTTTATAGTTTCTCAAGCCTGTTCGTTCTACAATTCCATCGGTTTCCTGGTCAGGATAACGACATCCCTGCATGCCATAGAACGCCCCAACAGAGGCCGAAAACAACCGATGAAATTGATATTCCGCCTCCACACCTCCGGCAAGACCTGTCTTGTAACGTGGATTGACAATGACTCCACTACCATCAAAACCCATTTCCATATTCGACATGTTGGCTATCGATACGCCCACTCGGGGCGTTAATGTGAATGTACCCACCTCATTTTGTGCAAAAAAAGATAGAGAAAATATCAGCAAGACAGACGCTACAACATATTTTTTCATACTTAGAATGTTTTATATAGATACTAAAACGTATACTTATCACTTTTATTATACTTATTCGGAACAATTCCTCATGGTAATTTAGGTTATTTATTGTACCAAAGAGACGGTTTATCTTACAAAAGTGCCTCTCTCGCAGCACGAAAGAGGCACTTTTAGTATATAAAACAAGTGGTTGAAAAACAACAGACATATTGTCAACCCAGAAACTCGGATTAAGTTAATCTGCCAACCGATTGAGAAGCAAGTTGGTTCACTCTTCTATTATTTTTCCAACTCGTCAACTGCACATCAACCCTCAGAATATCTATTTTTAACTATTCTTTACTCAGACGCTTACGTTCGTTATGGTCGAGTGTTGTCTTACGAATACGCATACTCTTGGGTGTAACCTCCACCAGTTCATCGCCCTTGATATATTCCAATGCTTCTTCGAGCGACATGACAACCTTAGGTATCACTCTTGCCTTATCGTCGCTACCGCTGGCACGCACATTAGTAAGCTGCTTACTCTTGGTAACATTAATAACGAGGTCGTTTTCGTGGATATGTTCGCCTACGATTTGTCCGAAATAAACGTCTTCACCCGGATCGATAAAGAACTTACCGCGATCTTGCAACTTATCTATTGAATAAGCGAAAGCCGTTCCGGTTTCCATCACAATAAGCGATCCGTTGGTACGGCGAGTAATCTCTCCCTTGAAAGGTTGATACTCTTTAAAGCGGTGAGCCATGATAGCTTCTCCCTGACTGGCTGTCAACACGTTGGTACGAAGTCCGATAATACCACGCGATGGGATGTCGAACTCGATGTTAACACGAGTACCTTGGGTTTCCATTGATGTCATCTCACCCTTACGACGCGTAACCATATCAATCATTTTGCTGGCAAACTCTTCAGGCACATTAATGGTTAGCTCTTCGATGGGTTCACATCTCTGTCCATTTATTTCCTTATAAATCACTTGAGGTTGTCCCACCTGCAATTCATATCCTTCACGTCTCATCGTTTCAACCAATACCGAGAGGTGCAACACACCACGTCCGCTGACCACCCACTTATCGGTGTTGTCCTCAAACTGACGCACTTTCAAAGCCAAGTTCTTTTCCAATTCTTTCTCCAAACGCTCGTTGATATGGCGTGAAGTAACAAACTTACCTTCACGACCGAAGAACGGACTATCGTTAATTGTGAAGAGCATGCTCATCGTGGGTTCGTCTATCGCAATGGGAGGTAATGGTTCGGGATTTTCAAAATCACAGATAGTATCGCCAATTTCAAAACTATCCAGACCGATGACTGCACAGATATCACCACTTCCGACCTCAGCTGTCTTGACATGACCCATACCCTCGAAGGTGTGCAATTCTTTAATTTTGGTCCGTACCGAACTACCATCGCGATGCACCACACTCACGTTCATTCCGTCTTTCAGCGTACCACGATGCACACGCCCCACAGCAATACGACCAGTATAACTGCTATAATCGAGCGAGGTGATAAGCATTTGAGGCGTCCCTTCAATGGTGCGAGGAGCGGGAATAATCTCTACGAT